>NZ_QLTL01000010.1:0-7824 GCF_003269045.1 Pseudomonas sp. URMO17WK12:I7
AACCCTAACGGCGAAGACGTGTACAAAGACGCCAGCTCGCTGACGGCCACCGTCACGGGCGGCACTGGCGGCAACTTCGAGAAGATCGCCACCGGCGCTACCGGCACGGCAACGATCGCGGACACCGAAACCCCGGTGACAGTCGCGGTCACTGCACACAACGCTAAAGAAGGTGACGCATACGTCAACTTTGAGTTCCAGCTCAGCCACCAGCCGCAGAGTGGTTACCCGGCCAGCCTGACCGTCGATGTCGATGGCAAGGCTTACACGGTCAACCTGAACGCCAGTGGTTACGGCTCGCTGAATGTGGTGAACACCAACACCGAAGATGCCTACAAGGACGTCAGTACTGTGACGGCCACCGTCACATCCATCAACGGCGGCAACTTCGAGAAAGGTGACGTAGCCGGTGCGAAAGCCTCTGCCATCGTCGTCGATACCATTGACGACACCACCATCAAAGTGACCGCAGACCCTGCCACCGAGGCCGACAGCACGGTCACCTTCCACTTCCAGCTGAGCAATCCGCCGCAAGGTAGTGGTGCGACCATCCTCACCGTGAACGTTGCCGGTACGCTGTACCAGGTCACCGTGGATGCTGCGGGCAAAGGCGCGCTGTCTGTCGCCAACCCGAACTCTGAAGACGTGTTCAAGGACCCGAGCACCCTCACCGCGACCGTGACCAACGTCACGGGTGGCAACTACGAGAACGTCAATTACACCGGTGCCACCGCAACTGCGAACATCGCCGACACGATCGACACCGTTTACGCCAAGATCAGCATCGTCAACGGGTCGGTCACCGAAGGCGGCACCTTCACCTACAAGGTCGATCTGGTCGATGCCTCGGGCAAGGTCATCACCGTTCCAACCGGCAAATCGGTGACGGTGAACCTGGAGTGGAGCGGTACCGCGGATGCCTCAGACGTTGTTGGCACGCTGCCGAAGAGCGTGACCATTACCGGTGGCAACAGCAGCTACTCGTTCGACGTGAAGACCTATGACGACACCAAGATCGAGAGCGATGAAACCCTGACGGCCACCATCAAGCAGGTGGTCGACAACAACAACTTCTATGAGAACCTGGCTGTTGGCAGCCAGAACGCAGCCACCGGGACGATCTTCGACAACGACAAAGGGCCGCAGGTAATCGCCAACTCCACGGCTTCCATCGTCGAAAGTGGTACCGCTGGCGGCGCCGACGTGGTCCTGGTGCTCGACCGTTCGGGCAGCATGGGGCCACGCAGCACCGGTGGTGGTGACCCGGATGGCGCAGGGCCGTACAACACCCGCCTGGAAATGCTCAAGGACGCGGTCAAGAACCTGTTCCAGTCGGGCACCGTGCATTCGGTGTTCATCGTATCGTTCGCCAGCAGCGCCACCTTCCACGGTTCCGGCAAGGACGGTGGCTGGTACACCAACCTGGACGATGCGCTCAAGGCCATCGACAACTTGAATGCTGGCGGTACCACCAACTACGCCTCGGCGCTGAACGCGGTTACCAGCAACTACACCAATCCGCCGGCAGGTGGCAGCAAGCTGGTCAGCATCTTCATGTCCGACGGTGCGCCTAACGACGCCACGGCCAACGAAACCACCTGGATCAACTTCCTGAACAACAAAGGCTTCGACGATTCCTACGCTGTAGGCTTTGGCGGGCTGAGCAACCAGGACAAGAACTACCTGGAGCCAATCGGCTGGAAACCGGGTGAAACCAAAGACTCGATCACCAGCGGGGCGGCCGACGATCACGTGCTGGTCGTGGATACCTCGCTGAGTGCGTTGACTCAGGCGCTGGTCGGCAGCGTCGGCGGCAGTGCCGTCTCTGGGGATGTGACCGCCAATGCTACGGGTGGCACCGCCGGCTGGGCGGCCAACGGCTGGAAACTGTCTTCGGTGCAATACGGTGGCGTGACTTACACATTCACCAATGCCACCGACAGCAAAACCATCGACCTGGGCACCGTGGGCAAGGTGATCATCAAAGGTGACGGCAGCTACACGTTCTCCGGTAAAGACAACCAGGATGTTGCCAACGATCTGTCGGCTGAGCTGAAGTTCACCATCCGTGATGCCAACGGCTCTACCGCTTCGTCGACCTTGACCTTGACCGTCAAGGACCGCAGCGATGCCATCGCGGCCAATGATGATGCAACAGCCACCCTGACTTCGACGAAGGTGACGACGGCGGCCTCTACTACGACGCTGGCGACGTTCTCGAGCAACGAGAGCAATGCCTGGAAGTTCACCAACAATGTGTCTGACCAAGACTCCCAGCTTGCGACCAAGCTGAGCTTGAACACCGGCAGCTGGATGTCGAGTTCGGTCGTAAACACCACGCTCGATGCCACCCGCAGCAGTAACGCCCTGAAGTTGACCGATAACAACAACAGCAGTACGGGTGACGCCCAAGCGGTTACCCCGGTCTACACCACCGGTTCCGTGGCGGGCGAGACGATTTCGTTCACTGCCAGTGCCTCGCTGACATCGCTGTCGACCTGGTACGACTCGGGTACTGACACCGCAACCTGGACGCTGTACAAGAGCAGCGACAATGGCTCGACATGGACCAGTGTGCAGGTGGGCTCGATCAGCTCGGGCAACTCGACGATCACAACTGGCGCGTTGGATGCCAACAGCCAGTATCGTATCCTCCTGAACGTCCATGACGACACATGGAGCAACAGCGACTACAGCAATGCGTCGGTCACATTCGACGATTTCAAAGCCAACGTGCCGGCGTCGACCACCACCGTCTGGAGCGCAGCGGCGGTCACCGGCTCGGTAGCCACCAATGATACTTGGGGCGGCAACGGCGAAACCTCGACCCTGTCGGTCAAGGTCAACGGCAGCTGGGTGGATGTCACCGCCGGCATGAAGGTCACCGGCCAGTACGGTGAGCTGACCATCAATAAAGACGGTTCCTACAGCTACCAGGCAACTGGCAGCAAGGAAAACGCCGGCCATGTGGATGCATTCGAGTACAAGCTGACCCAACCAGATGGCGACACCGACACCGCGCACCTGTACGTGACGATTACCGCCCCAGGCTCGGGCGTCACCCCCGCCTGGACCAGCGGCAACGACACCCTGCTTGGCACGGACGGCAACGACATCATCTTCGGCGGTGCCGGCAACGATACCCTGACCGGCGGCAAGGGCAATGACACCCTTACCGGTGGCAGCGGCGCTGATCTGTTTGTCTGGAAGGCGGGGCATACCGGCAACGATATCGTCACCGACTTCAAGGCGTCCGAAGGTGACCGCCTTGACCTCAGCGACCTGCTGCAGGGCGAGAAGGGCAGCAACATCACCGATTACCTGAAGGTCTCCACCGTCAATGGCGATACTGTTCTGCAGGTGAGCAGCAAAGGTGAGCTGAACGCGACCGATGGTGCCAACCATGTCGACACCACTATCACCCTGCAGGGGGTCAACTGGTCGAGCGCCACGATCAACTCGCTGGTCGGCGGTGCTGATCCGCTGATCAAGATCGACAACCACAACAGCTGATGCTGGCCCCCGACAGCGGCAGGTGACTGCCGCTGTCGAAGCCCTTCGATTCCACGGGTTGGCGCTTCCCTGCGACTGGCGGGCAGGCGCATACTCGCCTGCCATTTCATCGCGCAATCACCCAGAAGGTACGCTCGTGACGCTGGACAACGCCCTGATCTACGTACAACGTGACCCTGAAGGCCGCCTGCAGCGAGTCGAGCCCAGCCCCTTCCCCGGGCACACGGAAGTCCTCACCGCTGACCATGCCGAGGTCCAGCACTGGTTCGCTGACGATGTGGTGGAAAACAGCCTGCGCCAGCTCAAGCAGAGCGACCTGGACATGATTCGCGTGCTGGAGGACCTGATCGATGTGCTTACCACCAAGGGCGTGCTCAGCATCACCGACCTGCCGGCCGGCGCCCAGGCCAAGCTGCTCAATCGTTCGACCGCGCGCAAGGCGCTGGGGGGCTTGAGCAACCTTATCCAGGATGACGCGGACCATGGCCTGATCTGAGCGGCTGTCGCTCATATGGTTATGCGTTAAAGATATTTAAATTATTTTTCTTATGCATTTATAGTCACTGCCACTGCGTACCCGTCGACCAATCGATGCGCCGCACGACTTGAACCCACACGGGTAATCCCCGTGCGTTTCTGATCGTTGCGCGCCATTGAAGTCGCGCACTGCGTGGGAGTGAAACATGCCAGCCGCCTCGAACGCCTTGTCGTCCATCGACAGCGCCCAGCCGCAAACCTTCGAAATCCGCCCGTTCTCCGGTGCTGTCGGCGCCGAGATCATCGGCCTGGACCTGGCCAAGCCAGTCACCGCCGAGGATTTCACCCGTATTCATCGCGCCCACCTCGACCACCATGTGCTGGTGTTCCGTGACCAGCGCATCAGCCCGGAACAGCAGATCACCTTCAGCCGCCGCTTCGGCGAGTTGCAGATCCATGTGCTCAAGCAGTTCCTGCTCGCCGGCCACCCGGAAATCCTGATCGTCTCCAACATCATCGAACATGGCCAGAACATCGGCCTGGGCGATGCCGGCAAGTTCTGGCATTCGGACCTGTCGTACAAGGAGCTGCCAAGCCTCGGCTCCATGCTGCACGCCCAGGAGCTGCCCAGCGAAGGGGGCGACACCCTGTTCGCCGACATGCACAAAGCCTGGGACGCCGTGCCCGAGGCCCTGCGCAAGGTGGTCGAGGGCCGCAGTGCCGCTCACTCCTACACTGCCCGTTACGCCGAAACCAAGTTCGAAGGTAACTGGCGCCCGACCCTGACGGCCGAGCAACTGGCGCAGGTCAAGGAAGTCATCCACCCAGTAGTGCGTACCCACCCGGAAAATGGCCGTAAGGCACTGTTTGTCAGCGAAGGCTTCACCACCCGCATCGTTGGCCTGCCGGACGATGAAAGCCGCGATGTGCTGCAGCAGCTCTACGCGCTGAGCGTGCTCGAGCAGAACATCTATCGCCATCAGTGGCAGCCCCACGACTTGGTGTTCTGGGACAACCGTTCGCTGATCCACCTGGCCACCGGTTGCCCCGCGCACCTGCGGCGCAAGCTGTTCCGCACCACCATCCAGGGCGATGCCCCGTTCTGACGTCTGAGGAATTCATCATGCGTAAATCCATCAGCCGCCTGGCGGCAAGCATCGGCCTGGGCGCTAGCCTGGTTGTCGGGAGCCTGACGGCCCCCGCCGTGGCGCAAGCCGAAGGCAAGATCCGCATCGCCGAACAGTTCGGCATCGTCTACCTGCTGCTCAACGTGGTGCGTGACCAGCACCTGATCGAGAAGCATGGCAAGGAGCAGGGCATCGACATCGAAGTCGACTGGGCCCAGCTGTCCGGCGGCTCGGCGATCAACGACGCGCTGCTGTCCGGCTCGGTGGATATCGCCGGTGCCGGTGTCGGCCCGCTGCTGACCGTGTGGGACCGCACCAAAGATCGGCAGAACGTCAAGGCCGTGGCCTCGTTGGGCAACTTCCCGTACTACCTGGTCAGCAGCAACCCTAACGTGAAGACCATCGCCGACATTTCCGACAAGGACCGCATTGCCGTGCCTGCGGTGGGTGTTTCGGTGCAGTCGCGCTTCCTGCAGTACGCCGCCGCCCAGCAGTGGGGCGACAAGGAATACAACCGCCTCGACAAGTACACCCTGGCCGTGCCGCACCCGGATGCCACCGCCGCGTTGCTGGCCGGCGGCACCGAACTGAACGGGCACTTCTCCAACCCGCCGTTCCAGGACCAGGCGCTGGCCAACAAGGACGTGCACGTGGTGCTCAATAGCTATGACCTGCTCGGACCCAACTCGCCGACCCTGCTGTTCGCCACCGAGAAATTCCGCAAGGACAACCCCAAGACCTACAAGGCCTTCGTCGACGCCCTGGCCGAGGCGGCGGATTTCGCCCAGAAGGACAAGGCTGCTGCGGCTGATACCTACATCCGCGTGACCAAGGCCAAGATCGACCGCGACGCGCTGATCAAGCTGATCGACAACCCGCAGTACGAGTTCACCGTCACGCCGAAAAACACCTACAAGCTGGCCGAGTTCCTGTATCGGGTAGGCGCCATCAAGCACAAGCCGGAGTCGTGGAAGGACTACTTCTTCCAGGATGAACGCCCGCTGCAAGGGAGCTGACCGATCATGACCGCCCCATTGCCAGGCCACACGGCCAGCAACCTGAGCCGTGTCGCTACACCGCCGTTGCTTCAGGTGGACAACCTGAGCCTCGAATACCGCACCGCGCAGCGCGTGGTGCGGGCCACCCACCAGGTCAGCTTCGAAGTCGACCGTGCCGACCGTTTCGTCCTGCTTGGCCCCTCGGGCTGCGGCAAGTCCACCTTGCTCAAGGCCGTGGCCGGTTTTATCAGCCCCCGGGAAGGGCAGATCCTGCTGCAGGGCCAGCCGGTCAAGGGCCCCGGCCCTGACCGCATCGTGGTGTTCCAGGAGTTCGACCAACTGCCGCCGTGGAAGACGGTAAAAGAGAACGTCATGTTCCCGCTGTTGGTGTCTGGCCAGCTAAAGCGCGCCGAGGCCGAGGAGCGGGCCCTGCATTATCTGGACAAGGTCGGCCTGGCCGCCTTTGCCGATGTTTACCCGCACATGCTGTCGGGCGGGATGAAGGCACGTGTGGCGATCGCCCGGGCGCTGGCGACCCAGCCGAAGATCCTGCTGATGGACGAGCCGTTCGCTGCACTCGATGCATTGACCCGGCGCAAGATGCAGGAAGAACTGCTGCTGCTGTGGGAAGAAGTGCGCTTCACCTTGCTGTTCGTCACTCATTCCATCGAGGAAGCGCTGGTGGTCGGCAACCGCATCCTGCTGCTGTCGCCCCACCCGGGCCGGGTGCGCGCAGAAGTGCACAGCCACCAGTACGACCTCGGCAGCCTCGGCGCTGCAGACTTCCAGGCCAGTGCACGGCGCATCCATCGCTTGCTGTTCGACGAGGCCGAAGCCCCGGAACCGGCTGGTGACCTGGGTTTCAACGACATCCGCATCGCCTACTGACAGGAGCTTCAGCCATGACCCCTACACCTGTACGCCAGGAATACGAGGTGCAGCTGGAGCCTTTGCTCAGTGTGCCCGTGGAACGCAATCTACCGTTGGCCCAGCGCCTGTGGCAGCACGGCTGGCTGCGCAAGGCCGTGATCCTGGTGGTGATCGCGGCCTTGTGGGAAGCGATCGCCCGCTACCAGGGCAACGACCTGCTGTTGCCGACCTTCCTGCAGACTGCCGCCGCGCTGTGGGACGGCCTGCTCAGCGGCGAACTGCCGGCCAAGGTTGGCGTGTCGCTGGTCATTCTGCTCAAAGGCTACCTGCTGGGGATCGTTCTGGCCTTTGGCCT
Source organism: Pseudomonas sp. URMO17WK12:I7 (assembly GCF_003269045.1). NCBI lineage: Bacteria > Pseudomonadati > Pseudomonadota > Gammaproteobacteria > Pseudomonadales > Pseudomonadaceae > Pseudomonas > Pseudomonas sp. URMO17WK12:I7. The sequence continues at coordinate 7,341 of NZ_QLTL01000010.1, forward strand.
TACCAGCCTGGCGGTGTCGACTCAGCTCGGTCGTGATCTGCTGGGCACGCTGACCTCAATGTTCAACCCGCTGCCGGCAATTGCCCTGCTGCCGCTGGCGTTGCTGTGGTTTGGGCTGGGTGACAACAGCCTGATCTTCGTGCTGGTGCATTCGGTGCTGTGGGCGTTGGCGCTCAATACCTATGCGGGCTTTCTTGGGGTTTCGGAAACCTTGCGCATGGCCGGGCGCAATTACGGCCTGAAGGGGCTGCGCCTGGTCCTGCATATACTGGTGCCGGCGGCGTTGCCGTCGATTCTCTCGGGGCTGAAGATCGGCTGGGCGTTCGCCTGGCGTACCTTGATCGCCGCCGAGCTGGTGTTCGGCGCCAGCAGCGGCAAGGGCGGGCTGGGCTGGTACATCTTCCAGAACCGCAACGAGCTGTATACCGACAAGGTGTTTGCCGGGTTGGCGGTGGTGATCCTGATCGGTCTGCTGGTCGAGGGG
>NZ_QLTL01000010.1:7924-69027 GCF_003269045.1 Pseudomonas sp. URMO17WK12:I7
CGCGGGTAAACCCGCTCCCACAGGATTTTCACAGGCCGTGAAGACTGTGCAGTCCCTGTGGGAGCGGGTTTACCCGCGAAGAGGCCAGCACAGGCCACCCATACATATGCTGTGGGCCATGGCCCTTGCTCTGAAAAACTTTCATACATCCGGAAAGCTAATTTGTCGGAAAACTTGTACGAAAATTCTGAATTAAGTATCGATCTCCATAGAATCGTTGCGGTTATCTTTCCTCACGCCTAGCCTGTTCCGCTCATTCGTTTACAAGGAACAGTAAACATGGCTTTCGACGCTTTCATTCAAATCGCGGAAATCGCTGGCGAATCGCAAGACGAGCAATACAAGCACTGGATCGAGATCCTCGGCTACACGTTCGGCACCAGCCAAAGCACCTCTGCTACCGCGAGTTCCGCAGGGGGCGCCACCGCCGGGCGTACCACTTTGAGCAACCTGACCTTCACCAAATACCTGGACAATGCCAGCTGCAAATTGCTTGAAGCCAGTTGCGCCGGGCAGCATCTGAAGGACGTCAGGCTGGTCGTCTGCCGCGCCGGTGGCGACAAGCTGAAGTACTACGAAGTGGTGCTCGAAGAAGTGATCATTGCCGACTATCTACATAGCGTGCATGCCGGCGTGCCGACTGAAATCATCCAGCTCAACTACGGCCGCATCAAGACCACGTACACCCGGCAGCAGCGTACCGATGGTGGTGCTGGCGGCAGTGTCACCGGTGGCTGGGACCGGATTGCCAACAAGAAGTTTGCGTGAGGAACGACCATGTCCGAGGCACGCAGCTTTATAAATCCCAAGGCGCAGAACTACGCGACCCTGAAGAACAGCACGCCGATGAACGCCAATCAGCAGGCCAAGTTCGATGTGCTCAATGCGCATATCGTCAACACGGTCGTCTTTGCTGGCGAACTGGTGATTGTCGGTGATCCCTCCACGCCTTCCTGTACCAGCCATGAAGCCTTTCTCATGGGCAAGGCGGCAGGTATTCACCGCGATATCGTATTCAACGGCGGGGGTGTCGATAGGTTCATGCTGGATAACTTTGAGATGCTGCAGAGTCTGCTGGCACACGCTGCGACGGGGGCCGGGGCCGCAAGCGATGGCTGGGCCAGGCATTTGGGTTCCATCAAGAAGACGCTGGAGCAGATTGAGCAATTGCATCGCGAGCACATGAGTGGTGGCACGTTCAGGGCGCGGGAAGAGTTCTATGCCAAGCGTGCGACGCTGTTCAGGGTGTTGGATGAGCAGCTGGGGAAGACTTCCGCCTATGGCTCTGGTCTACGAAATCAGGGGTCGATCAAGCGGATGCTGAAGCTTTCCACTAAACGCTATCTGAGTACCGGGGAAATTACCGGGTATGCCGAGAAGGTAACGGGAGTGGCGAGGGCTGCGAGCCTGATCAAGAAAGGGGCCTACATTGGAGTCGCATTAGATGTGGCAGCGACAGGGCTGTCTATTCAAAATGCATGCACCCTAGGTCGTGAGGAAGAATGCAGGAAGGCTAAATACGTCGAGTTGAGCGGCTTGACAGGCAGTATATCTGGCAGTGTTACTGGGGGGGTCATAGGCGGTGCTATGGTAAGTGCCATATGTGTAGCACTCAGTATTCCCTCTGCTGGTAGTGCCGGTATTGCATGTGCTGTTGTCGGAGGTGCTGTAGGTGGTAAATATGGTGGTGATTTAGGGAGAAAGTGGGTTGGGGCGCTCGGAGAGGTAGTGTATGAAAGGACGCTCGAATGAACTCGACAGCTGCAGTGGTAATGATGTCTGTGCTGATAGTCTGGATGACTGTTAGCCTAGGCCTCATGGTTTATCTAGCATGCCGATATCTTGATGTGATTGAGTCTGAGCTATCAGGGTGCAGCTATATTCGTGATAATCGGTTGAACTTTTCACCGGCGGGATTGTTGGGTAGAGTGATGCGTGCCTGCCTAGCCGCAAACATGCTTATGATGCCCGGGATCTTTGTTCGCAGAGGCGTTGCGGATGCTTCAGAAATATTGCGATTTCCAAGGGCGATGAGAGTTAGGTTGCTAGTTTCTTGGGGGGGCTTAGTGGCTTCTGCGGTGATATTTGTTGTTGCTCATAATGTTTTGAAATTATTAAGCTTGCCTGGTTGAATATGTGAGCACTCATGTTTCATCTCAATGTATATCCTGATTTTGCCGCTCCCTAGCTGGTGTTCGGGTTCAGCAGCGGTCAGGGGGCTACAGATTTGGGGGTGGTCGCTGGGGCGTGTGGGGAAGGTGAGCGGCTGGCGAGATAGGTTGGGAACGGTGAAATTGCAGGTGGGGCGCTATGAGCTATGTTCGGAGAGATACTGAATCAGGTCTTGTATGAGACCGCACAATGACAAATATGCAGATAGCCGTGCTCGGTGTTTGCTTGTTTGCTTCGCCCGTACTCATGTTTGCGGCATGGATTTTTGTCGCTTGTCGTTATCTTGATTATGTTGAATTTTTATTAAAGAATAGCAAAATTGTTGTCGGTAATAGGGGTAATTTGTCCGGTGCCGGGCTTTTGGGGAAGGTTTTGCGTGTGGGGGGATTTCCGCGATGCTATCCGTGAGCCAGTTTTGCGTTCGAAAGGGTTTGATTGACGCTGGAGATTTACGAGCAGTACCTGATCGCATCAAGAGGCTGCTGATTATACTGTGGCTCGTGCACTTGTTTTTATTTGCATCGTTGGCATCCTTCTGTATATGGGTAGGTGTTTTACGAGGCTGATTGCTAAGTAAGTACTGCGGCGGCGGTTTGTGATCACTTACGTGAAGAGTAAGTCGTGAGTAAATTTGAGATTAATTTGGTTTCGATGTGTTTTTTTCTTGGCGGCGCTCGCATTTTTAGTGCAGATGTATGTCGCCATAAGACATCTTGATGAGGTTGAAGAGCTGCTGTCGAAAAGCGATTTTGTATGGGGGAATAGGATGCTTTATTTGCGCGCAGGGCTTCTCGGTAAAATTATGCGTATCTGTACCATATCAAAGCTTTTGACTATGCCGTGCTTATTTGCACGCAGAGGATTGGTTGATGTGGCTCAATTGCGAGATTTTTCAAATTCGATGAAAAGGATTATAGTCGGAGCTTGATGCACGATGTGTATTTCTTCAATGATATTCCTGATGCTCGGATCTTTTTAGAGTGGTGGTGATCCTGATCGGTCTGCTGGTCGAGGGGGTAGTGTTCAATACCCTGGAACGGTTGACCGTTCGGCGGTGGGGCATGCAGCGGTGATTTTCCTGTGCCGGCCTCTTCGCGGGTAAACCCGCTCCCACAGGATTTTCACAGGTCGTGAAGACTGTGCAGCCCTGTGGGAGCGGGTTTACCCGCGAAGAGGCCAGCACAGGCGACTAATTCATGTACTGTGCTGCCGCATTACTCAAAGTTCTGGCGATCTCTTCGCGCAGTGACTGCGGCTCTTCGACCACCAGGCCTTCCCCTTGGCTCAACACCCACCAGCGTAACGGCCCGCCATCTTCCACGGTGGCCCGCAATCGATGCCCCTGGTCCAGTGCCGTCAATTGCATGTCCATGCTCAACGGCGCTTCACGCAACTGCTTGGCCAATGGGTCGCTGACCCAGGCCTGTATCTCGAAGCCTTCACCCTGCGCCGGCTGCAGCGAATCACCGCGCAAATATCCCTGCAGATCGAAATTCCCTCGCAACTCGCCTGCAATGTTCGCCGACCAGTGCCAACCAAACGGAATGCTCTTGTCATTGCGATCCAGCGGAAAGATCAGCGACAGCTCGTTAAGGTCCCGTTCCACGGTGCGTTTGCTGACATTGAAGCCCACATCGCGCAGGCGCCACACCAGTTCGGCGCTGGTGATGCCTGGGGAGCGGCTAGGTAACTGGCGCAGCAGCGCCCATTGACGGCTGAGGGTGGCGCGGGTGGTAGCGAACGGCAAAAGGTAACGTCCTTGTCTAGGCTTGCCGCAACAGGATGGCGGCTGGAACAGCTCATGGCAATTAGCCATAACTCGTTCAGATCAAGGAATGCGCAATTGGTTGCCTTGCCTCGAATCGTTCGCGACAGGTTTTGACGTGACGTCGCGCAGAATCACGCCTCATCACAGCCGCGGTCGGGCCTGTGGGTCGTTCAATGAGGATGAACATGTCTGCTGTCAGCAATATCCATTCGCTGCTCGCCCGCCTTTTGCCTGAGCAGGTCATTTGCCCACCGACACACGCCGGCAGGCGACAGCGGCTGTTCGCCGGGGTAGGGCTGCCCAGCCAGCGCGCGCTGCTGGTCAACCGTCTGGACGAGGCGCACGACCTGCAGGCGGTGTACGCCGACCTGCGCCAGCAGGCGCTGGCCGGCAATGTGGCAGCACTCAACGACCTAGGCTGGATCTGGCTCAATGGCAAGTACTGGCGGGCCGACACCGCGCTGGCCAGGCACCTGCTGCGCATGGCGGCCCTGCAGGGCAATGCGGCGGCGTGGTTCAACCTGGGGCAGCAGCACTACTTTGGCAAGGGTATCGAAACCTCCTATGCGCAGGCTGCGGAGTGTTATCAACAGGCCTTCGAACGGGGCCTGCTGCATGCCGCCGCGGCGCTGGGTGACCTGTACGAAGAAGAAGTCTGCGACACCGCGCCGGCGTGGCAGGTGGACCCCGGCCTGGCTTACCAATGGTTTTTGCGCGGAGCGGAGCGGGGTGAGGCGCGTTGCCGGTTCGAAGTGGGCTACCGTCTGCTGCATGGCTTGTACGTGGATGCTGATACCAAAGCCGCGCTGTATTGGCTGGAACTGGCGGCGGCAACCGGGGTGATGCAGGCGGCCGAGGAGTTGGCGGTGCATTTCAGCAGCCGCGATGAAGCGCGTTACCAGTGCTGGCGTGACCGGGCGGTGCAGATGGGCAGCACCTTGGCCCTGACCATGAAGCTGGAAGACCAGATTCAGCCCTGAGTGTTGTGCTGCTTTCTTCTCGGGCAAGCCCGCTTCCACAGAAATATCCCGGCATTCAAGACTTATAGGGTCCCTGTGGGAGCGGGCTTGCCCGCGAAGAGGCCGTGCAGGTGAACAAGAATTTCATCTTGGCCCCCCGTCGCCCACGGTTGACGACAGGGGGAGGCACAGGCGTATATTGATAGTTAGCAAACTATGAATATCCTTGGTTCCCCACATGTCCATTGACTCCCTGCGCCTGCAAGTCAGCAGCGGCATGGTGGTTGCCGCTCGCCACTGGCGGCGCATCTGCCACAACGCCCTGATCGGCTACGGTATCTCCGAGGCCTGCGCCGCACCGTTGCTGATGATCGTGCGCCTGGGCGATGGTGTACACCAGGTGGCCGTGGCCCAGGCTGCCGGCCTGGAAAGCCCGTCGCTGGTACGCCTGCTCGACCAGCTGTGCAAGGCTGGCTTGGTCTGCCGTAGCGAGGACCCGCTGGACCGCCGTGCCAAAGCCTTGAGCCTGACTGCTGAAGGCCGGCGCCTGGCCGAAGCCATCGAAGCCGAACTGGTGCGTGTGCGCCATGACGTGCTGCAGGACATCGACGAGGCCGACCTGCAGGCTGCGCTGCGCGTGTTGCGTGCTTTCGAAGCCGCTGGCTTGGGCACTGCAGGCGGGGTGGCATGAACGGCTTCTTCAGTTCGGTACCGCCAGCCCGCGACTGGTTCTACGGCGTGCGCACCTTCGCCGCGTCGATGATTGCCCTGTACATCGCCCTGCTGCTGCAGTTGCCGCGACCGTATTGGGCGATGGCCACTGTGTACATCGTCTCCAGCCCGTTCGTCGGCCCAACCAGCTCCAAGGCCCTGTATCGCGCCGTGGGTACGCTGCTCGGGGCTGCCGGGGCGATCTTCTTCGTGCCGCCGCTGGTGCAGTCGCCGTTGCTGCTGAGCATCGCTATCGCCCTGTGGACCGGCACCTTGCTGTTCCTCTCGCTGAACCTGCGCACGGCCAACAACTACGTGCTGATGCTGGCCGGTTACACCTTGCCGATGATTGCCCTGGCAGTGGTCGACAACCCCCTGGCGGTGTTCGACGTCGCGTCGTCCCGGGCCCAGGAAATCTGCCTCGGTATCGTCTGCGCGGCGGTGGTTGGCGCGATCTTCTGGCCACGGCGGCTGGCGCCGGTGGTGGTGGGAGCCACCGGAAGCTGGTTCACCGAAGCGATCCGCTACAGCGATACTTACCTGGCCCGCGAAGCCAGCGCCGACAAGGTCGGCGGCATGCGCGGGGCGATGGTCGCCACGTTCAACTCGCTGGAGCTGATGATCGGCCAGCTCGGCCATGAAGGCGCCGGCCCGCACACGGTGAAGAACGCCCGCGAGCTGCGCGGGCGGATGATCCACCTGCTGCCGGTGATCGATGCCCTCGATGACGCCCTGATCGCCCTCGAAGGCCGCGCCCCGGCTCATTTTGCCCAGCTCCAGCCAGTGCTGGAAGCCGCGCGCGAGTGGCTCAAAGGCACCGCCGACAGTGCCTCGGTAGCCCGCTGGACCGCCCTGCACGAGCAGATCGAGCGTCTGCAGCCTGGCGCTGCCGCCCTCGACCAGCGCGCCGAGCTGCTGCTGTCCAACGCCTTGTACCGGCTGACCGAATGGGCTGACCTGTGGCAGGACTGCTGCTCCCTGCAGCATGCCTTGCGCACCGACGACCCCAAGCCCTGGCGCGCGGTCTACCGGCACTGGCGCCTGGGCCGCCTGACCGCGTTCTTCGACCGCGGGCTGATGCTGTACTCGGTGGTCTCCACGGTGCTGGCGATCGTTGTCGCCTGCGCCCTGTGGATCGGCCTGGGCTGGAACGACGGCGCCAGTGCGGTGATTCTCGCCGCCGTGTCGTGCAGCTTCTTCGCCGCCATGGACGACCCGGCGCCGCAGATCTACCGGTTCTTCTTCTGGACCTTGATGTCGGTAATCTTCTCCAGCCTGTACCTGTTCCTGGTGCTGCCCAACCTGCACGACTTCCCGATGCTGGTGCTGGCCTTCGCCATCCCGTTCATCTGTGTCGGCACCTTGACCGTGCAGCCGCGCTTCTACCTCGGCACCTTGCTGACCATCGTCAACACGTCGACCTTCATCAGCATCCAAGGTGCCTACGACGCCGACTTTTTCACCTTCCTCAACTCCAACCTGGCCGGCCCCGTGGGCCTTTTGTTTGCCTTCATCTGGACCTTGGTGATGCGCCCGTTCGGTGTGGAGCTTGCGGCCAAGCGCATGACCCGCTTCGCCTGGCGCGACATCGTCGAAATGACCGAGCCGGCAACCCTGGCTGAGCACCGCCATGTCGGTGTGCAGATGCTCGACCGCCTGATGCAGCACCTGCCGCGCCTGTCGCAAACCGGGCAGGATAGCGGTGTGGCGCTACGCGACCTGCGTGTGGGGCTGAACCTGCTCGACCTGCTGGCCTACCTGCCACGTGCCGGTCAGCAGGCCCGCGAGCGCCTGGGTACGGTGATCGAGGAAGTTGGCGCGCACTACGCCGCCTGCCTGCGCGCCGGCGAGCGCCTGCACGCGCCGGCCGCGCTATTGCGCAACATGGAACGTGCGCGCCTGGCGCTGAACCTGGATGAACTGTACGAACGCGGCGATGCCCGCACCCACCTGCTGCATGCCCTGAGCGGCCTGCGCCTGGCATTGCTGCCGGGTGTCGAGGTGATGCTCGAGCCTGCCGAACAACCGCAACTGCCCCCCGGCCTCGACGGAGCGCCCCTGTGATCGGTGAACTGGATATCAGCGGGGTGTTCCTGCCCACGCTGCTGGTGATGATGCTTGGCACCTACCTGCTGTTCCTGGGGGTGCACGCGGTGCTGGTGCGCCTGCATTTCTACCGCCTGGTCTGGCACCGGGCGCTTTTCAATGTTGCCCTGTATGCCGTGCTGCTGGGCGCGGTCGACCATTTTTGCCGAAGCCTGATGCTGCCATGAAAAAACCTTTGCTGACCTTGGGCCGTGTGGTCCTGACCTTGCTGGTAGTGACCTTCGCCGCCGTGCTCGTGTGGCAGATGGTGGTGTACTACATGTTCGCCCCCTGGACCCGCGACGGCCACATCCGCGCCGACGTGATCCAGATCGCCCCGGACGTGTCCGGCCTGATCCAGAAGGTCGAAGTGCGCGACAACCAGACCGTCAAGCGCGGTGACGTGCTGTTCACCATCGACCAGGACCGCTTCACCCTGGCCTTGCGCCAGGCCAAGGCGACCCTCGGCGAGCGCCAGGAAACCCTGGCCCAGGCGTCCCGCGAAGCGCAGCGTAATCGCAAGCTGGGCAACCTGGTGGCGGCCGAGCAGCTGGAAGAAAGCCAGTCCCGCGAAGCCCGTGCCCGCTCGGCAGTCAGCGAGGCTCAGGTTGCGGTCGACACCGCCCAGCTCAACCTTGACCGCTCGGTGGTGCGCAGCCCGGTAGAGGGTTACCTCAACGACCGCGCCCCGCGCGACCATGAATTCGTCAGCGCCGGCCGCCCGGTGCTGTCGGTGGTCGACAGTGCCTCGTACCACGTCGATGGCTATTTCGAAGAGACCAAGCTCGGCGGCATCCACATCGGCGATGCCGTGGACATCCGCGTGATGGGCGACAACACCCGCCTGCGCGGCCATGTGCAGAGCTTTGCTGCCGGCATCGAAGACCGTGACCGCAGCAGCGGCGCCAACCTGCTGCCCAACGTCAACCCGGCGTTCAGCTGGGTGCGCCTGGCCCAGCGCATTCCGGTGCGCATCGCCTTCGACGAAGTGCCGGAAGACTTCCGCATGATCGCCGGGCGTACCGCCACCGTGTCGATTCTCGAGGGCCAGCGCCCATGAAACAGCTGATCCTGGCGGGGTTCTGCCTGTCCCTGGGGGCCTGCATGATGGTCGGCCCCGACTATGAAGTGCCGAAGGACGCGGCGGTACAGCGCAGCGACCTCAACGGCCCGTTGCGCCAGGATGCTGACAGTGTGGTGTCGGCCCCGGTGCCCGAGGACTGGTGGCAGCTGTATCAGGATCAACGCCTCAACGAACTGGTGCGCCAGGCGTTGAGTGCCAACACCGAGTTGCGCGTGGCTGCGGCCAACATCGCCAAGGCCCGTGCCCAGGTCGAAGTGGCCGAGTCCCAGGGCGGCTTCAACGGCGGCATCAAGGCCGGCGCCCAGCGCCTGCAGGAGTCCGGCCAAGCCTTCCTGCTGCCCGAGAAAGTGCCGGTGGCCAATATCGGCGAGGCGATCATCAGCGCCTCGTACCAGTTCGACCTGTGGGGCACCTTCAAGCGTGGCACCGAGGCCGCCAAGGCCAATGCCGACGCGGTGCAGGCCGCCGCCGACACCGCGCGCATCACCCTGGTGGCCGACGTGGTCAAGGCCTACACCCAGGTGTGCTCGGCCAACGAGGAATACCACATCGCCCGCGAGTCGCTCGACCTGCAGGAGCAGAGCGTGAAGCTCAACCAGCGCCTGCGCGATGCGGGCCGCGGCGATCAAACCCAGGTCACCCGCTCGCAGACCCAGTTCAAGTCGTTGCGCGCCGAACTGCCGCGTTTCAAGGCTGAACGCGAAACGGGCATGTACACCTTGGCGGCGCTGCTGGCCAAGCCTGTGGATAAGTTGCCCGCCGGCACCGCTGACTGTGCCGAGTTGCCGCAGCTGAACCAGCTGGTCCCGGTAGGTGACGGCGCGGCCCTGCTCAAGCGCCGCCCCGATGTGCGCCAGGCCGAACGCCAACTGGCAGCAGCCACCGCCGAGATCGGTGTGGCCACCGGTGCGCTCTATCCGGACATCAGCATCGGTGCCCAGGTTGGCACCATTGGCATCCTTGAAGACCTCGGTGATCCGTCAACCAACCGCTGGGGCGTCGGCCCGCAGATCAGCTGGAGCATCCCGACCAACGGTACCCGAGCCCGCATTCGCATGGCCGAAGCCTCGACCCAGGCGGCCTTGGCGCATTTCGACGGGGTGGTGCTGAACGCCATCCGCGAGACCCAGACCCGTCTGGCCCAATACAGCGCCTTGCTCGACCGGCGTGATGCGCTGGCTGAGGCGGAGCAGTCGGCGAAGGAAGCGGCGGACCAGACGCACCGGTATTACCAGGCCGGGCGAGAGTCGTTCCTGGCGGATTTGCAGGCGACGCGGACCTATACCGACATGCGGTCGCAGCTGGCGGCGGCCAACAGCCAGGTGGCGTTGGGGCAGATTGGTGTGTTCCTGGCGCTCGGTGGGGGGTGGAAGGAGGTTGGGAAGCAGTGAGGTGGCGGGGTGTAGGACGCGATATCTTCAGCGCCTGTGGGATCGAGCGCCGCCCGCGCGGCGCATCGTGGATGAATCCGCTCCTACGTCTGTTTCAGGCCAGTCCCTCCTGTGAGGTCACCGCTGTCCGCCTATGCGCCAAGGGTGCGCGCGCCAATGGCGCGGAATAACTGGCCCGAAACAGATGTAGGAGCGGATTCATCCGCGATGCGCCGCGCGGGCGGCGCTCGATCTCATAGGCGCTGCAAATCTGTTGGCTGGCACCTGTCAGCCGTCACCACTTCTCACGGCAAGCCCCCCGCTGTCAGGCATTTCCGAACCTGAAACCAACTGCTTCAGTTCCGACTCCATGTCGAATTATCCTACGGCACCTGTCGGAAGGTGCTGTCTTGGCTGGGAAGTGCTCCCGGACTACTGTCCCTGGGTCGCCTCGCAAGGCGATCGGGCGTGGGGCACCCGGGCCAAGGCACTGATCGACGATATGGAGCTGGGCCTGAACAAGGTTCGTCAATAGACTTCAGGAACAGGGGGCTGCAACGCAGCCCATCTCTAAGGCAATCCATTTCATCTGATTTGTCTCAAGATTTTTCATGAAATCCAGCGACAACCCTTGAGAGAAGCAAAGTGGAAGTGAACAATGTTCTCTTTCGCATTCCCTCCGAGACTGGCCATGAAAACCCGTTCCCGTCTGCTCGCCTGGTTGCCGGCTGCAATGCTTGGCCCGGTGCTGGCGCTGTGCAGCACCCTGGTGCAGGCCGAAGCACCCGCCGAGGCCGCCAAAGCCTTGCATTTGCTGGACTACATTGGTGCCGACTACCCGCCGACCGTGGAAAACGGCAAGGTGATCGACGACGGCGAATACCGCGAGCAGCAGGAGTTCAGCACCGTGCTCGCCGACCTGGTCAAAGGCCTGCCGACCAATGCCGAGCAAGCCGGCCTGCAGCAAGGTGTGCAAGCGCTGCGTCAGGCCATCGACCAGCGCCAGGACGGCGCAGCGGTAGCCAAGCAGGCGCGCCAGCTGGGCGCACGCCTGGCCGTGGCGTACGAAGTCAGCCAGGCCCCGGTGATCACCCCGGACCCGGCCCGTGGCGCCTCTCTGTACGCACAGAATTGCTCGATCTGCCACGGCGATACCGGTGCCGGTGACGGCCCGGCGGGCGTGGGCCTGGAGCCAGCGCCGGCCAACCTGCGCAACACCGCACGGCTTGATCAGCTGAGCCTGTTCGACCTCTACAACACGTTGGCCCTGGGTATCGATGGCACCGAGATGCCGTCCTTCGCCGACCAGCTGGATGAGCGCCAGCGTTGGGACGTGGCTGCCTACGTCGCCAGCTTCACCGCCAAGCCTGAAGCAGCCAAGCGTGAAAAGACCTGGAACATCGCCGACCTGGCCCGCCAGACCCCGGCGGAAGTCGCCGCCACTGAAGGCGCCGCATCGGTCGAGGCGTTCCGCGCCCAGCGCGCCCAGCCGCCGCAGGTCAAGCGTGGCCCTGCGCAGTTGCTCGAATACACCGCCAGCACCCTGGACAAGAGCCTCGCAGCCTACCGCGCAGGCGACCACGATCAGGCCTACGACCTGTCGGTGGCGGCCTACCTTGAAGGCTTCGAACTGGTAGAAAGCTCGCTGGACAACATCGACACCGAAGCGCGAAAGACCACTGAAAAAGCCCTGATGGCCTACCGTCAGTCATTGCAGGACGGCCTGCCAGTCGCCCAGGTTGAACAGCGCCTGGCCGAAGCGAAAACCAAGCTCGACCAGGCTGCCAAGCGGCTGGGCAGTGATGGCCTGAGTTGGTCGCTAAGCTTCATTTCCGGCCTGCTGATCCTGCTGCGTGAGGGCCTGGAGGCGATCCTGGTTCTGGCCGCAATCCTGGCCTTCCTGCGCAATACCGGCCAGCAGTCGGCCATGCGCAGCGTCAACATCGGCTGGGGCCTGGCGCTGGTCGCGGGCTTTGCTACCTGGGCCGTGGCGGCCTATGTGATCGACGTCGGCGGTGCCCAGCGTGAGCTTCTGGAAGGCAGCACTGCGTTGTTCGCCAGTGTCATGGTGCTATGGCTGGGCGTGTGGATGCACGACCGCCGTCACGCCGCCGCCTGGCAGGACTACATCAAGAGCAGCCTGGTCAGCGGCGGCGGGCGCTTCGGGTTTGCCGTGCTGGCGTTCTTCTCGGTGTACCGTGAGCTGTTCGAAGTGATCCTGTTCTACGAAACCCTGTGGCTGCAAGCTGGCCCAGCCGGCCATCAGGCCGTGCTGACCGGTGGCGCTACGGCGCTGGTGCTGCTGGTTGGCTTGGCCTGGGTGATCCTGCGCGGGTCGGCAAAGCTGCCACTGTCGCTGTTCTTCAGCATCAACGCAGGGCTGCTGTGCGCGCTGTCGGTGGTGTTCGCCGGGCATGGCGTGAAGGCGCTGCAAGAGGCGGGCGTGCTGGGCACGCGGCCAGTGGCGTTCTTCGAGTTCGACTGGCTGGGGATTCACCCTGATGTGTACTCGCTGAGCGCCCAAGCGGTGGCGTTGCTGGCCATTCTGGTGTTGTATGGCCGTAGTCGCCTGGTCGAGAAGCACCGGGCAACAGCTAACTGATTGGGGGCCGCTGCGCGGCCCATCGCGACGCAAGGCCGCTCCTACAAACGATCGCGTTTCCCGTAGGAGCGGCCTTGCGTCGCGAAAGGAGGGCAAAGCCCTCCCAGCTTTTTTGAGGATAAATGCAATGCGCATCTGGATCGACGCCGACGCCTGCCCCAAGGCAGCCAAGGACTTGATCGTCAAATTCGCCCTCAAGCGCCAGCTCGAGGTAGTCATGGTGGCCGGCCAGGCCGTAGCCAAGCCGGCCTTTGCGATCGTCCGTCTGATCGTGGTACCCAGCGGCATGGATGCGGCCGACGATTACCTGGTCGAGCACGCCATGCCCGGCGAACTGGTGATCTGTAGCGATGTGCCGCTGGCCGACCGCCTGATCAAGAAGGGCGTGGCGGCCCTGGACCCACGTGGCCGCGAATTCGACGAGCGCAACATGGGCGAGCGCCTGGCGGTGCGCAACCTGTTCACCGAGCTGCGCGAACAGGGCCAGGTCGGGGGAGGGCAAGCGCCCTATGGCGAACGCGAGAAGCAGGCGTTCGCCAATGCCCTGGACCGTATCCTCACCCGCTTGACCAAGTGATGGCCGGGGGCTGCCTAGCAGCCTATCGCCGGCAAGCGCGGCTCACACACCGACCGTATTCTGCTCAAGCCTTGCACAATCCTTGTGGGAACCGCGCTTACTAGTAATGGCCTGCGCAGCAGGCCCTTATTGTTCACCTTCGTGGGTCAGTTCCAGTACCCGGTCCACCAGCTTGTTGATGCCGCTGGCCGCTTCACTGATCGACTTGGCGACCATGTAGGCCGGGGTCGTCACCAGCTTGCGCTGGGTATCTTCGACGATGTCATGCACATCGCACTCTTCATGCTTGCCACCCATTTTCTCTACGGCTGACGCGGTATCCGCATCGTTGCCGATGGTGCAGACCACGCCCGGGCCATAGATCTTCGCCGCCAGCGCTGGCGAGATGCAGATCAGGCCGACCGGCTTGCAGGCCTCGGCAAAGGCTTCGGCCAGTGCCAGTACATCCGGGTTTACCGTGCACTCGGTGCCTTCCACGGCAAAGTTGGACAGGTTCTTCGCCGCGCCGAAGCCACCTGGCACGATCAGCGCGTCGAAATCCTCGGCCTTGGCTTCGCGGATATCCTTCACCTCGCCGCGAGCGATACGTGCCGACTCGGTCAGCACATTGCGCGACTCGGGCATTTCCTGGCCGGTCAGGTGATCGATCACGTGCATCTGCGCGATGTTCGGTGCAAAGCACTGCACCTGTGCACCGCGCTGGTCGAGGCGCAGCAGGGTGATCACGCTTTCGTGGATTTCGGCACCGTCGTACACGCCACAGCCGGAAAGAATCACCGCTACTTTCTTGGTCATGCTCATTACTCCATTTTCGAGGCGCTAAATGTCCTCTAGTTTGGCAGATGTGGCCATAGGGATTACTGCGGGCGCATCCTAATCTCTGTGGATAACCTTCGAGAGCGTTGCCCATGGACTTGATTCTGCTGGCCGTGCCGTTCTTCTTCGTGCTGATCGCGGTGGAACTGGTCGCCGACCGCGTGCGTGGCCAGCGCAACTTCACCCTGGCCGATTCGATCAACAGCCTCAGCACCGGCGCGCTGTCCACCAGCACCGGCCTGCTGACCAAAGGGGTTGGGCTGCTGACTTATGCACTGGCCTGGGAGCACCTGGCGCTGTTGCGCCTGCCGCAGGGCGCCGTGTGGGTCTGGCTGCTGGCCTTCGTGCTGTATGACCTGTGCTACTACTGGCTGCACCGTCTGGGGCACGAGCGCAATGTGCTGTGGGCGGCACATTCGGTGCATCACCAGAGCGAAGAGTACAACCTCACCACCGCGCTGCGGCAGACCAGCAGCGGCTTCATCTTCTCGTGGATCTTCTACTTGCCGCTGGCGCTGATCGGCGTGCCGCCGGTGGTATTCATCACCGTGGCGTCGCTGAACCTGCTGTACCAGTTCTGGGTGCATACCCGGCACATTCCCAAACTGGGCCGGCTCGAGTGGGTACTGATCACGCCATCCAACCATCGTGTCCACCATGCGCAAAATCCTGCTTACTTGGATCGCAACTACGGCGGTGTGTTCATTATCTGGGACCGTCTGTTCGGCACGTTCAAGGAAGAGGACCCGGCCGAGCCGGTGGTGTTCGGTGTGACCACACCCTTGGCCAGTTGGAACCCGCTGTGGGCCAACCTGCAGTTCTACGCCCAGCTGTGCAGCGATGCCCGCCGCACCCGTAGCTGGAAGGACAAGCTGCGCATCTGGTTCATGCCTACCGGCTGGCGTCCGGCCGACGTCGCAGCGGCTTACCCACAGGCGAAGCAGAACCTGGCGTTGTTCCGCAAGTTCGAAATTACCCTGGGCCGGGCCTGGCAGGCGTACGTGGCGGCGCAGTTCGTCGTCTACATCGCGTTGGGCAGTTATCTGATGGACGTCGCCGAACGTGTGCCGAGCGCCGCCCTGGTGCTGGGCTGGTCGCTGATGGCGTTTGGCTTGTTCGTGTTGGGAGCGGCCCTGGAAAACCGGCCGTGGGCGGTGCGCCTGGAAATGGCGCGCCTGCTGACGCTGGTGCCGGCGCTGTATCTGGCCGGCACATTGGGCTTAGCGGTGGTCGTGCCCGTGTTCTGGCTGCTTCTCGGTTTTTACCTGCTGCTCAGCGTTGGCGGCTTGCTCTTCTGTCGCCGCGCGGCGCTCGGCGCGGATGGTGCGGAAGCGCCTGCGCAGCCAAAGCAGGGCACCCAGCAGCAGCAGGCCGCCGAGCACCCATAGCTCGTACTTCTTGATGCTGCCCAGCATGCCTTCGAGGATGGCGCCGAAGTGGTAGGCCGCCAGGCCCAGCGCCAGGGCCCAAACGGCGGCACCAATGCCGTTGAGCAGCAGATAGCGGCGCGGCGGGTAACCGGACAGGCCGATGGCCACCGGCATCACCGTGCGCAGGCCGTAGACGAAGCGGAAACTTAGCACCCAGATATCCGGGTGACGGCGAATATGCTCCAGCGCCCTGTCACCCATGGCCTGCCACCGCGGCTTGCGCGCGAGGATCTTGCGCCCGTGCCGCCGGCCCATGAAGTACCACAGCTGGTCGCCGGCGTAGCTGCCGCAGAAGGCCACCAGGACCACCAGCTTGATGTCCATGTATTCGCGGAACGCAAGGAAACCCGCAAGTACCAGAATGGTCTCGCCTTCGAAGAAGGTGCCTAGAAAAAGGGCAAAGTAGCCGAAATCCTGCAGGAATTGTTGGAGCATTTTCTGAGGTGCTGGCGAAATGAACGCGCAGCCTACCCCTTCGCGCGCATTCGTGAAAGTGTCCAAATGTGTCTCGACGTGAACAATTCCTACGCGGACAATACCGGCACCCTCAAGTCGCACCTTGCGCGAAGCTGTAACACAGTCGTCATAATGGACGCTTATCTTGCCGCTCAATTGATCATAGGGCGTTAACGTCCTCAGGAACGTCAGATGAATAATGAAGTGCTAACCCCTGTCGCGATCAAGGATGCCCAGGCAGTCCCCGAAGAGATGGTACAGACCCCGCCGGACCTGCCCGAGGTTGCCGAGCCTGTGGTCGAAGCCGCAGCCCCGGCCCCTGCGCCGACGCCGGCCATTACCGTCCCGAGCCTGGACGACAGCAGCCTGTACATTCATCGCGAACTTTCGCAGCTGCAATTCAATATCCGCGTGCTGGAGCAGGCGCTGGACGAATCGTACCCGCTGCTCGAACGCCTCAAATTCCTGCTGATTTTCTCCAGCAACCTCGATGAGTTCTTCGAGATCCGCGTCGCCGGCCTGAAGAAGCAGATCAATTTCGCCCGCGAGCTTGCCGGCGCCGACGGCCTGCAGCCGCACCAGGCATTGGCGCGCATCAGTGAGCTGGTGCACATCGAAGTGGAGCGCCAGTATGCGATCCTCAACGACGTGCTGCTGCCAGAGCTGGAAAAGCACGCCATTCGCTTCATCCGTCGCCGCTACTGGACGCCCAAGCTCAAGACCTGGGTGCGCCGCTACTTCCGCGACGAGATCGCGCCGATCATCACCCCGATCGGTCTGGATCCGACACACCCGTTCCCGCTGCTGGTGAACAAGAGCCTGAACTTCATCGTCGAGCTGGAAGGTGTCGACGCCTTTGGCCGCGACTCCGGTCTGGCGATCATCCCGGCACCACGCCTGCTGCCACGCGTCATCCGCGTGCCGGAAGACGTTGGCGGCCCGGGCGACAACTATGTCTTCCTGTCGTCGATGATCCACGCCCACGCCGATGACCTGTTCCAGGGCATGAAGGTCAAGGGTTGCTACCAGTTCCGCCTGACCCGTAACGCCGACCTGGCGCTGGACTCCGAAGAAGTCGACGACCTCGCTCGCGCCCTGCGCGGTGAGCTGTTCTCGCGCCGCTACGGCGATGCCGTGCGCCTGGAAGTGGCCGACACCTGCCCGAAACACCTGTCGGACTACCTGCTCAAGCAGTTTAGCCTGAGCGAGAGCGAGCTTTACCAGGTCAACGGCCCGGTCAACCTGACCCGCCTGTTCAGCATCACCGGCCTCGACAGCCACCCGGAGCTGCAGTACACGCCGTTCACCCCGGCCATCCCCAAGCTGCTGCAGAACGCCGACAACATCTTCAGCGTGATCGGCAAGCAGGACATCCTGCTGATGCACCCGTTCGAGTCCTTCACCCCGGTGATCGACCTGCTGCGCCAGGCCGCCAAGGACCCGCACGTGCTCGCGGTGCGCCAGACCCTGTACCGTTCGGGGGCCAACTCGGAGATCGTCGACGCCCTGGTGGATGCGGCGCGTAACGGCAAGGAGGTCACCGCGGTGATCGAGCTGCGCGCGCGCTTCGACGAAGAGTCCAACCTGCAGATGGCCAGCCGCCTACAGGCAGCCGGTGCGGTGGTGATCTACGGCGTGGTCGGCTTCAAGACCCACGCCAAGATGATGCTGATCTTGCGCCGCGAACAGGGCGAGATCGTGCGTTACGCGCACCTGGGTACCGGCAACTACCACGCCGGTAACGCACGCCTGTACACCGACTACAGCCTGCTGACCTCTGACGACGCCCTCACCGAGGACGTGGGCAAACTGTTCAGCCAGCTGATCGGCATGGGCAAGACCTTGCGCATGAAAAAGCTGCTGCACGCGCCGTTCACCCTGAAGAAGGGCATGCTCGACATGATCGCCCGGGAAACTCAGTTTGCCCTGGAAGGCAAGCCCGCGCACATCATCGCCAAGTTCAACTCGCTGACCGACGCCAAGGTCATCAAGGCGTTGTACAAGGCCAGCCAGTCGGGCGTAAAGATCGACCTTGTGGTGCGTGGCATGTGCTGCCTGCGCCCAGGCATTGCGGGGGTTTCGCACAACATCCAGGTGCGTTCGATCATCGGCCGCTTCCTGGAGCACACGCGGGTGTTCTACTTCCTCAATGGCGGCGAAGAGCAGATCTACTTGTCCAGCGCCGACTGGATGGAGCGCAACCTCGACAAGCGTGTCGAGACGTGCTTCCCGGTAGAGGGCAAGAAGCTGTTGCTGCGGGTGAAGAAGGAGCTGGAAGGCTACCTGACCGACAACACCCACGCCTGGACGCTGCAGCCAGACGGGCGCTACGTGCGTAGCTCCCCGACCGGCAACCAGAACCCACGCAGTGCTCAGGCGACCTTGCTGGAGCGCCTGAGCAACCCGCTGCTCAACGTACGCTGAGGACGAAGCCGACCCGGGCCAGCCACTCCGCCTCGTTGGCGAAGTCGGCCTGGGTCAGCTGGTTGTGCTCCAGCCAACCGTACGGGAACACCACTTCAAGGCTGTCTTCGCCGGCCTGCAGTTCTACCTTGGGCATCTGCTGGTTGCCACGAATGTGGTGGAACAGGATGGCGAAGCGCAGCAGCACGCATAGGCGGATCAGTTGCACGGCGTCGTCGCCGAACTCTGTGAACCTGTCCTTCGGGATGTTGCGGCGATGGCCGCGCACCAACAGGGCCATCATCTGCTGCTCTTCCCGCGAGAACCCGGCAAGGTCGGAGTGCTCGATCAGGTAAGCGCCGTGCTTGTGGTAGTGGTAGTGAGCGATATCCAGGCCGATTTCATGGATTTTTGCCGCCCATGCCAGAAGATCGCGCCAATTGCCGTCTTTCATTCCCCACGTCTCGGCCACTTGGTCGAAGGCGTGCAGCGCCTTGCGCTCAACACGCGCTGCCTGCCCCTGATCGACGTGATAGCGCTCCATCAGCGAGTTGAGGGTGCGCTCGCGCACATCCTCGTGGTGATGACGGCCGAGCAGGTCGAACAGCACGCCTTCGCGCAGGGCCCCGTCGCAGTGATCCATGCGCTGCAGCTCCAACGCGTCGAAGATCGCCTCGAGAATCGCCAGGCCGGCCGGGAAGATGGTGCGCCGGTCGGGTTTGATCCCTTCGAAGTCGATCTTGTCGACCTCGCCCAGCTTGAACAGCTTGCGCTTGACCCAGGCCAGGCCCTCGGCATTGACTTCGCCATTACCCAGGCCGCCGGCCTTGATCGCGGCGCCAATGGCGCGAATGGTACCGGACGAACCGATGGCCTCGTCCCAGGTCAGGCGATGCAGGGCATTTTCGATGCTCATCAGCTCCAGGCGCGCGGCGGTGTAGGCCTGGGCGTAGCGCGCCGGGGTGATCTTGCCGTCGCGGAAGTAGCGCTGGGTGAAGCTCACGCAGCCCATCTGCAGGCTCTCGCGCAGCAGTGGCTCGAAACGCTGGCCGATGATGAACTCGGTACTGCCGCCGCCGATGTCGGCGACCAGGCGCTTGCCGGGGGTATCGGCCAGGGTGTGCGAGACGCCGAGGTAGATCAGGCGCGCCTCTTCACGGCCGGAGATGACTTCCACCGGGTGGCCGAGGATGGCTTCGGCACGCTGGATGAATTCGTTGCGGTTACGCGCTTCGCGCAGGGCGTTGGTGCCCACGATGCGCACGGAGCCTGCGGGCATGCCGTTGATCAGTTGGGCAAAACGCTTGAGGCATTCCAGGCCTCGCTCCATGGCTTCTTCGCTGAGCTTGCGCTCTTCGTCGATGCCGGCGGCCAGCTGAACCTTTTCGCCGAGCCGTTCGAGAATGCGGATCTCGGTGTGGTGCGCCTTGGCCACGACCATGTGGAAGCTGTTGGAGCCCAGGTCGATGGCGGCGATCAGGGACAGGTTCTTCGCGGAGGTATGCGGCATTCTGTGTGTTCTCGGTCGGTAACCCGGCAATCGTGCCACGATCCTTGGCTGACGCCAACGCGCACCACACCGGGCCTTGATGCAAGGCAATGTGCCATTCCATGCTATGACACTTATGTGACAGTTTCGATTCGCGGCGTCTTGCACAACTATAGTTACACTCAATCGTCCGTGACTTCCTGTAGGGCCTGGGTGCGGCTATCATGGGCCACGTTTTTTTGCTTACGACCCTGGAGATATCCATGAGCAGCGATCTGATCAAACACGTCACCGACGCTACCTTCGAAGCCGAAGTCCTGAAGGCCGAAGGCGCGGTACTGGTCGACTACTGGGCTGAATGGTGCGGTCCATGCAAGATGATCGCTCCGGTTCTGGACGACATCGCTTCCACCTACGCCGGCAAACTGACCGTCGCCAAGCTGAACATCGACGACAACCAGGAAACCCCGGCCAAGCACGGCGTGCGTGGCATCCCGACCCTGATGCTGTTCAAGAACGGCAACGTCGAAGCCACCAAGGTCGGCGCCCTGTCCAAATCCCAGCTGGCCGCGTTCCTCGACGCCCACCTGTGACGTGAAGCAAAAAACCCCGCAAATGCGGGGTTTTTTCTTTTTCAGAGCACTAGACGCAGAAAAAAGCAAGTGTTACATTCGGCCTCGCACTGCTTCTCCAGTGCCCTCTGCACGCCGTCGCCGAAGCATCCCTAATTCGAATCAGTACGCGATCCTGTCGCCATCTAGCGGCGCGGCCTCATTAAGCCAAAGCTTAATTCTCCCTTCTTACATGATTACGTCACTCCCCTTATGAACCTGACTGAACTCAAGCAAAAGCCGATTACCGATCTTTTGGAAATGGCCGAACAGATGGGCATCGAAAACATGGCCCGTTCGCGCAAACAGGACGTGATTTTCGCCCTGCTGAAGAAGCACGCGAAAAGCGGCGAAGAGATCTCGGGTGACGGCGTGCTGGAGATTCTCCAGGATGGTTTCGGTTTCCTGCGTTCGGCTGATGCGTCCTACCTGGCCGGCCCCGACGACATCTACGTCTCGCCAAGCCAGATCCGCCGTTTCAACCTGCGTACCGGCGACACCATCGTCGGCAAGATCCGCCCGCCGAAGGAAGGGGAGCGTTACTTCGCCCTGCTGAAGGTCGACACCATCAACTTCGACCGCCCGGAAAACGCGAAGAACAAGATCCTCTTCGAAAACCTGACGCCACTGTTCCCCAACAAGCGCCTGAAGATGGAAGCCGGTAACGGCTCCACCGAAGACCTCACCGGTCGTGTCATCGATCTGTGCGCCCCGATCGGCAAAGGCCAGCGTGGCCTGATCGTCGCTCCGCCAAAAGCGGGTAAGACGATCATGCTGCAGAACATCGCGGCGAACATCACCCGTAACAATCCCGAGTGCCACCTGATCGTCCTGCTGATCGACGAGCGCCCGGAAGAAGTGACCGAAATGCAGCGCACCGTGCGCGGCGAAGTGGTCGCCTCGACCTTCGACGAGCCGCCAACCCGCCACGTGCAGGTTGCCGAGATGGTCATCGAGAAGGCCAAGCGCCTGGTCGAGCACAAGAAGGATGTGGTCATCCTGCTGGACTCCATCACCCGTCTGGCGCGTGCCTACAACACCGTGATCCCGAGCTCCGGCAAGGTACTGACCGGTGGTGTCGACGCCCACGCCCTGGAGAAGCCAAAGCGCTTCTTCGGCGCTGCACGTAACATCGAGGAAGGCGGTTCGCTGACCATCATCGCCACCGCGCTGGTCGAAACCGGCTCGAAGATGGACGAAGTGATCTACGAAGAGTTCAAGGGTACCGGCAACATGGAACTGCCCCTGGACCGTCGTATCGCCGAGAAGCGCGTATTCCCGGCCATCAACATCAACCGTTCCGGTACCCGCCGCGAAGAGCTGCTGACTGCCGACGACGAACTGCAGCGCATGTGGATCCTGCGCAAGCTGCTGCACCCGATGGACGAAATCGCCGCCATCGAGTTCCTGGTCGACAAGCTCAAGCAGACCAAGACCAACGACGAGTTCTTCCTGTCGATGAAGCGCAAGTAAGATCGTCGTACCACGCAAAAGCCGGGGAAACCCGGCTTTTTGCTATCTGTATTTTGGCTATTGCGGCCCTATCGGCGCTACACTCTGCACCCCGACCGATACGGCCAACACGAGGCTCATGCATGCAGTATCGCGATTTGCGCGACTTCATCCGTGGCCTGGAGCAGCGCGGTGAACTCAAGCGCATCCAGGTTCCGATTTCCCCAGTCCTGGAAATGACCGAGGTCTGCGACCGCACCCTGCGCGCCAAGGGTCCGGCCTTGTTGTTCGAAAAGCCCACCGGCTTCGACATCCCGGTACTGGGCAACCTGTTCGGCACGCCAGAGCGCGTGGCCATGGGCATGGGGGCCGAGTCGGTCGACGAACTGCGTGAGATCGGCAAGCTGCTGGCCTTCCTCAAGGAGCCTGAGCCGCCGAAAGGCCTGAAAGACGCCTGGTCCAAGCTGCCGATCTTCAAGAAGGTCGTGTCGATGGCGCCGAAGGTGGTCAAGGACGCGGTGTGCCAGGAAGTGGTCATCGAGGGCGATGACGTCGACCTCGGCCAGCTGCCGATCCAGCACTGCTGGCCGGGCGACGTGGCGCCGCTGATTACCTGGGGCCTGACCGTGACCCGTGGCCCGAACAAGGACCGCCAGAACCTGGGCATCTACCGCCAGCAGGTGATCGGCCGGAACAAAGTGATCATGCGTTGGCTGAGCCACCGTGGCGGCGCGCTGGATTATCGCGAGTGGTGCGAGAAGAACCCGGGCCAGCCGTTCCCGGTGGCCGTGGCCTTGGGTGCTGACCCGGCCACCATCCTTGGCGCCGTGACGCCAGTACCGGACACCCTTTCCGAATACGCCTTCGCCGGCCTGCTGCGCGGTAACCGCACCGAACTGGTCAAGTGCCGTGGCAGCAACCTGCAGGTGCCGGCCACCGCCGAGATCATCCTCGAAGGTGTGATCCACCCGGGTGAAATGGCCCCAGAAGGTCCATATGGCGACCACACCGGCTATTACAACGAAGTGGACAGCTTCCCGGTGTTCACCGTCGAACGCATCACGCACCGGCAGAAACCGATCTACCACAGTACTTACACCGGCCGGCCGCCGGATGAGCCGGCTATTCTTGGTGTGGCGCTGAACGAAGTGTTCGTGCCGATCCTGCAAAAGCAGTTCCCGGAGATCGTCGACTTCTACCTGCCGCCGGAAGGCTGCTCGTACCGCATGGCGGTGGTGACCATGAAGAAGCAGTACCCGGGCCACGCCAAGCGCGTGATGCTGGGTGTGTGGTCGTTCCTGCGACAGTTCATGTACACCAAGTTCGTTATCGTCACTGACGACGACATCAACGCCCGCGACTGGAACGATGTGATCTGGGCCATCACCACACGCATGGACCCCAAGCGTGATACGGTGATGATCGACAACACGCCGATCGACTACCTGGACTTCGCGTCGCCGGTGTCGGGGCTGGGGTCGAAGATGGGCCTGGACGCCACGCACAAGTGGCCGGGCGAGACTACACGCGAATGGGGCCGGGTCATCGTCAAGGACGAGGCCGTCACCCGCCGTATCGATGAGCTGTGGGATCAGTTGGGAATAGATTGATGCAGGTAACGTTGCAGCCGTCCGGGGCGGTGCTGGCGCTCGAACCCGGGGAACGGATCCTGGATGGAGCGCGGCGGCTGGGCTATGACTGCCCGAACAGCTGCCGCAATGGCAATTGCCATGTCTGCGCCGCGTTGTTGGTCGAAGGAAGCGTGCGTCAGGACGGCGAGGTCCGTGACCATGGCGAGTTGTTCACCTGCATTGCCGAACCGCTGGAGGATTGTGTGTTGCTCTGGGATGGTGTGCTCGCCCTGGGTGAGCTGCCAGTGCGCAAGCTGGCGTGCAGTGTGAGCGAATGCGTCGAGGTCGGTGGCGACGTCTGGCGCGTGCGCTTGCGTGCGCCTGCCGGCAAACCGGCGCGCTACCATGCCGGGCAGTACCTGATGATCGAGCGCGAAGGCGGCAAGCCGGCGGCGTTCTCGCTGGCCTCTGCGCCGCATTCCGGGCGGGATCTCGAGCTGCATGTGCTGGCCCGCGAAGCCAGCTCGTTGCAGTTGCTGGCGCAGCTGCAGCGTGACCGCGTGGCGCGGATCGAGATGCCGTTCGGCGATACCCACCTGGCTGAGTTGCCTGACGGGCCACTGGTTCTGATTGCCGCCGGTACCGGCATGGGCCAGATGCACAGCCTGGTCGAACATTGCCGGGCACAGGGCTTCAAGCACCCGGTGCACCTGTACTGGGGTGTTCGTCGCCCAGAGGATTTCTACACCATCGAACACTGGGCCGAATGGGAGCGCTTGCCAAACCTGTTCCTGCACAAGGTGGTCAGTGACCTGTGTGGCTGGGAAGGGCGCTGCGGCATGCTGCACGAGGCTGTGTGCGAGGACGTGAACGACCTCAACACCGTGCATGTGTATGCCAGCGGCTCGCCGAACATGGTCTACGCCACGCTCGACGCCCTGGTCGAGGCCGGCATGGATGCGCACCGCATGCGCGCCGATGTGTTTGCCTACGCACCACGCGGTTAATAACCGAAGTTTCAACTAGCGGGTATAAGGCGGTAATTCTTACCGCCTGAGCCACTAACTTTCACCGCCTTCGGAACAATAATTCCCAGTCGTCGGAACTGTGCGTGAAACTTGTGCGCCAGGCCTTGAGCATTGCCCGGTTTCTATCCTATGGTTACTGCAAGCGCCCATCGCGCGGCGGCGCAGGCCGCATGGCACAAGACTCTCGCTACATTGGTAGTACACGGGGATTAATGGCGGCAGTTATGTCGGCACTTGAAAGTTTGTCCTGGGAAGTTGCTTATCCTCCGACGCTCGACTTCGGTCAGCAACTGACCCGTGAGCAATTGCTCAATTCCATGCAAACGACCATGTCTCGCCATGAAGGTGGCCCGGTCTGGTTATTTGCCTATGGTTCGTTGATCTGGCGCCCGGAATGTAATTCCGTGGAACGCCAGCGCGCGCGCGTGCATGGTTATCACCGCGGCTTGTACCTGTGGTCGCACGAGCACAGGGGCACGCCGGAAACGCCAGGCCTGGTGTTTGGCCTGGATCGTGGCGGCTCCTGCAGCGGTTTTGCCTATCGTCTTGATGAAAGCAACCTCGACGATTCGCTGATGGCCCTGTGGCAGCGGGAAATGCCTTATCCGGCCTATCGGCCGCACTGGCTCAGCTGCCGGCTGGGTGATGGCAGCAAGGTGCAGGCACTGGGGTTCGTGCTGGAGCGGCACCTGCCGTGCTATGCGGGCAACTTGCCGGATACCTTGCTCAGCCAGATTCTGGCCAGTGCCAAGGGCCGTTATGGCACGACGCGGGATTATGTCGAGCAGACCCTGAATGCACTGCGCAGCCATCAGATGCCGGATCGCAACCTCGAAGCCCGGTTCAGGCGTTGCCATAATCTGCGCGAGTTGTAAGTACCTGCACCGGCCTCTTCGCGGGCAAGCCCGCTCCCACAGGAGAACCATGCTGTTCGAGCCCTTGGTGAACCTGTGGGAGCGACTGTCTTCTATTAGAAGCTGGCCTTACCTGGCCAGCACTACCAACTTACCCACAGCCCGGCGCTGCCCAAGCTCTTCAATTGCAGCTCCGGCTTCAGCCAGTGGATAAGTCTTCGAAACCAACGGCTTCAGCTTCCCCTCGGCATGCCAGGCAAACAATTGCCGGAAGTTCGCGGCATTGTCCTCTGGTTGGCGCTGGGCAAACGCGCCCCAGAACACCCCAAGCACTGCAGCGCCCTTGAGCAGCACCAGGTTCGCTGCCATCTGCGGGATCGCTCCGCTGGCAAACCCCACCACCAACAGCCGGCCCTGCCACGCCAGGCCGCGCACGGCTTGGTCGAACAGCTCGCCGCCCACCGGGTCGTAGATCACATCCACGCCCTGGCCACCGGTCAGGCGTTTGATCTCTTCCTTGAGGTTGGCCTGGCTGTAGTCGATCAATTCGTCAGCACCTGCAGCCTTGGCAACTGCGAGCTTCTCGGCGCTGCTGGCTGCGGCGATCACCCTTGCCCCCATGGCTTTGCCGATTTCCACCGCTGCCAGGCCAACACCACCGGACGCACCGAGTACCAGCAGCGTTTCGCCGGCCTGCAGCTGGCCGCGTTGCTTGAGTGCATGCATGGAGGTGCCATAGGTCATGCCGAACGCGGCGGCAGTGGCAAAGTCCATGTGCTCGGGGATGGGCATCACGTTGTAGAACGGTACCGCCACCTGCTCGGCGAACGCCCCCCAGCCAGTCAGGGCCATTACCCGGTCGCCCACCTTGAAGGTGCCGGCCCGTTCGCCGACGGCCGCGACCACGCCTGCAGCCTCGCCACCCGGCGAGAATGGCAGGGGTGGCTGGAACTGGTACTTGCCTTCGATGATCAGCGTGTCGGGGAAATTGACCCCCGCGGCCTGCACATCGAGCAGGATCTCGTTCTTCTTCGGCACAGGGCTGGCCACGTCCTCCAGTACCAGGTCGCGAGCCGGGCCCAGGGTTTTGCACAACACAGCTTTCATCGGGGCTATTCCTTTGCGTGTAGTGGCCGATAAGTGTAGGAGTGTCGATTGCCGGGTCAACGAGCATGGCCCACCTTGATGTGCGGGCATAAGTGCCGGCACAAGCCCGGGCTTGGGTTTGAGCGACATGCTGGGTAAGCTGGCGCCAACTGTTTCTAGGAGCGAATTCGTGAAAGCGTGGATCTTGATGGTACTGGCGCTGATGCTGCCAGCGGCGGCCATGGCCGAGGAAGCCAAGGAAGGGGAGCCGAAGGTTTCCTACATCACCCTGAGCCCGCCCTTCGTTGGCAACTATGCCCTCGATGGCAGCCCCAAGCTGCGCGTGTACAAGGCCGATGTGGCCCTGCGCGTGACCGGCGACGCCGCGGCGGCTGCGGTCAAGCACCAGGAGCCGCTGATCCGCAACCAGCTGGTGGCACTGTTCACCCAGCAGACTGTGGATAGCATGAGCAATGTCGACGCCAAGGAAAAACTGCGTCAGGAAGCGTTGAAACAGGTGCAGCAGGTGATGGAATCGGAAGAGGGCAAGCCGATTGTCGAGGATCTGCTGTTCAACAACCTGATTGTGCAGTAGCTCAACATACCCAGGTTGAGTCCTGTAGGAGCGGCCTCGTGTCGCGAAAGGCCTGCGCAGCAGCCCCGGCAATTACCGGTGAGTCACAGACCCTGGGGGCCGCGTTGCGGCCCTATCGCGACACAAGGCCGCTCCCACAGTCGGCAAGCAATTCAGCGCGCCAGCGCAATGATCGCCGCCCACTGCTCTTCAGTGACCGGCATCACCGACAACCGCGTGCCTTTCTGCACCAGCGGCAACTCTGCCAGCGCACTCTGCTGCTTCAGCAAACCCAGCCCCAGCACTTGCCGGAATGTCTTCACGTGGGCCACGTCCACTGCGCTCCACGGGTTCTTCTCGGCATTGGCCTTGGCGTCGAAGTAGTGGCTTTCCGGGTCCAGTGCCGTCGGGTCCGGGTAGGCTGCTGCGGTGATACGGGCGATGCCGGCGATGCCAGGTTGCGGGCAGCTGGAGTGGTAAAAGAAGAACTCGTCGCCTACGCTCATGGCCCGCATGAAGTTGCGCGCCTGGTAGTTGCGTACGCCATCCCAGCGCGCCTCGCCCAGGCGGCCCAGGCATTCGATCGAGAGCTCGTCGGGCTCGGATTTCATCAGCCAATAAGCCATGGATACTGCTCCTGAAAAGGTTTGAAATAACCTGTTGCACGAAACCGACAGCCGGTTGGCGTCAACGTTTGCGTGTGGACTCAGGTTGTCGGAAAATGCGCCGATTTTAAAGCTAGACGCTCCGGCGGCACCTAGAAGGTCGCCGAGCCTGAACGTATGCCTAGGGGGGCATTCTTCGATGAATCAACGTAAACCGGATCTACTGTGGATTCTGGTCTTCATCTTTGGCCTTGGTGTGGTCACTACCGGTTATGCCCAGGGTATCTGGGAGCGCAAGCTCGACACCGCCTATCAGACTCCGGTCGACGCCAACCCGCAGCAACGCTAAGCCCCCTCGCTGACGCCGCTCAGTTCGGCGCCAGGTACCAGCCACGGTCGCTGACCGTGCCCTGCAGTGGTACATCCCAACTGGCCTGCGCCAGGCGCTCGACCTTCTGGCATTCATGTGCCAGCCCAAGCAACAGCGGTTTCTTCCAGGTTTTGCGGCGTGCCTGGTAGGCCAGGCTGCGGTCGTAGAACCCCCCGCCCATGCCTAGTCGCCCACCGACTTCATCGAAACCGACCAGCGGCAACAGGATCAGGTCCAGCGACCAGGCTGGGCGCTGACGCCGGCGATCGGTCAACGGCTCGGGAATACGGAAGCGGTTGCGCTTGAGTTTTTCACCCTGTTCGAAACGCTGGAACACCATGCGCGTGCGCGGCCAGGCGTGCAGCACCGGCAGGTAGGTGCGCTTGCCTCGGCGCTGGGCCTCGCGCAGCAGAAAGCGCGGGTCGATTTCACCGTCATTGGGCAGGTACAAAGCGATATGCCGGGCGCGGCGGAACAAGGGGTGCTGTGCCAACTGGCGGTACAGGCCTCGTGAGGCCTGGAGTTGCTGGGCGGGCGTAAGGGCGCGGCGGGCATTGCGAAGCAGGCGACGAAGCTGGGGGCGGGTGAGCGGCGCAGTTTCGGTCATGGCACTGGCTATCCCAGGTGTCGGATTGCCCAGCTGAGCGCTGGGCAGGAAGAATCAGGCTCCCCGATAAGACCGCTATCGGTGTAGCCCTTGAACCCGAAAGTTCAAGGTGGAGATTGCAGGGGGCGTTAAGGCTTTCCGTCGGGCGGACATGCACACCTGCCCCAGCGTGCAACCCCCGTGGTTGTGCGTATCGGCTCAGGGACATAACCGACTGGCGCATCCCCCAGGGAGTGGCGCCAGTATACCAATCTCAGCCGTTTTTGGTACCCGCATCGTCGGACAAAGCCTGATCGACCCGCTCCAGCAGGTCACGCACCTGCTCACGGCTGGTGCCACTCACCGGCGCGTCGGTGCGATCTTCCTGGCGGTGGAGCATTTCGTGCGTGATGTTCAACGCTGCCATGACTGCAATGCGGTCGGCACCGATCACCTTGCCGCTGCTGCGGATCTCGCGCATCTTGCCATCCAGGTAGCGCGCCGCGCTGACCAGGTTGTTGCGCTCTTCCGGCGGGCAGATGATCGAGTACTCCTTGTCGAGGATCTGCACGGTGACGCTATTGCTTGAACTCATGAGTCTTGCTCCAGGGCCTTCAGGCGTAAAATCATCGACTCGACCTTGCGCTTGGCGATCTCGTTCTTTTCGATGAGGTGGGCGCGCTCCTCGCGCCAGGATTTTTCCTGAGCTACTAGGAGTGCATTTTGCCGTTTAAGTTGCTCGACGCGTTCAATCAGCAACTCGAACCGGCTCATCAGCGCTTGCAGGTCGTTCTCTTGCGTGGGTTGCACTCGATTCGCTCCGTCGTTGAATCACCCTGCGATGATGCCTCTCCCTGCGCAGCGGCGGCCAGTGCCGATGGTCTTGGCGCGCCTGCCGGTGCTAGGATACAAGGTCTTCATTCTAGTCAAATGCGCCGTCTGGCGCCTAGCCGACCATGCCTAATACTCAATCGCCTTATGTTGCCTTCGCCATGCTCCTTTCGAGCAACGGCCACCCTGTAACCCCTGCCGAGCTGCACGGCCTGCTGATCGGGCGCAGCTGTGCCGGTGCAGGCTTCGATGCCGAGGCCTGGCTGGCCGATGCCGCCCAGCTGCTGGAAACCGAACCTGGTGACACCGTGCGCAACGCCCTGATCGGCCTGCAAGAGATGGTCAAGGGCGAACTGAACAGCGAAGACATGGCCATCGTCCTGCTGCTGCCAAGCGACGATGCCGCACTCGCCGACCGCGCCGAGGCACTGGGCCAGTGGTGCCAGGGCTTCATCACCGGCTTCGGCCTGAACGCAGGTGGCAAGGACCTGTCTACCGAAGCCAAGGAAGTGCTGCAGGACCTGGTGGCCATTTCCCAGGTCCAGGAAGCCCTCGAAGAATCCGAAGACGGCGAGAGCGACTACATGGAGGTCATGGAGTACCTGCGCGTCGCACCGCTGCTGCTGTACACGGAGCTGGCCGCGCCTGCCGCACCCGCGCCAAAACCTTCGCTGCACTGATCAACCGGGGGTAGTTCTGCCCATGAGCCACATACCCAAGGCCGAGTATGCCCGTCGGCGCAAGGCGCTGATGGCGCAGATGGTCCCCAACAGTATTGCCATCCTGCCGGCTGCCGCAGTTGCCATTCGCAACCGTGACGTCGAGCACGTGTACCGCCAGGACAGCGATTTCCAGTACCTCAGCGGCTTCCCGGAGCCTGAGGCGGTGATTGCGCTGATCCCCGGGCGCGAGCATGGCGAGTACGTGCTGTTCTGCCGCGAGCGCAACCCAGAGCGTGAGCAGTGGGACGGGCTGCGTGCCGGCCAGGAAGGTGCTGTGCGTGACTTCGGCGCGGACGATGCGTTCCCGATCACCGATATCGATGAGATCCTGCCTGGCCTGATCGAAGGCCGCGAGCGGGTCTACAGCGCCATGGGCAGCAACCCCGAGTTCGACCGCCGGCTGATGGACTGGATCAATGTGATCCGCTCCAAGGCACGCCTCGGCGCTCAGCCGCCGAACGAGTTCGTTGCGCTGGATCATCTGCTGCACGACATGCGCCTGTATAAATCGGCAGCGGAAGTGAAGGTGATGCGTGCTGCCGCAGATATCTCTGCGCGCGCCCATGTGCGGGCCATGCAGGCCTGCCGGGCCGGGTTGCATGAATACAGCCTGGAAGCCGAGCTGGACTATGAGTTCCGCAAGGGCGGGGCAAAGATGCCGGCCTATGGTTCGATCGTCGCCGCCGGGCGCAATGGCTGCATCCTGCACTATCAGCAGAACGATGCCCTGCTCAAGGACGGTGACCTGGTGCTGATCGATGCCGGTTGCGAGATCGACTGCTACGCCAGCGACATCACCCGTACCTTCCCGGTCAGCGGGCGCTTTTCACCCGAGCAGAAGGCCATCTACGAGCTGGTGCTCAAGGCCCAGGCTGCAGCCTTTGCCGAGATCGCCCCGGGCAAGCACTGGAACCACGCCCACGAGGCGACCGTGCAGGTCATCACTGAAGGCCTGGTGGCGCTTGGCTTGCTCAAGGGTGAGGTGCAGGCGTTGATCGACAGCGAGGCCTACCGGGCGTTCTACATGCACCGCGCCGGGCACTGGCTGGGCATGGATGTGCACGATGTCGGCGAATACAAGGTCGGCGGCGAGTGGCGGGTGCTGGAGCCCGGCATGGCGCTGACGGTCGAGCCGGGCATCTACATTGCCGCTGACAACCAAGAGGTCGCGAAGAAATGGCGCGGCATCGGCATCAGGATCGAGGATGACGTGGTAGTGACCAAGCAAGGTTGTGAAATTCTGACTTCGGGTGTCCCCCGCACAGTCGCCGAGATCGAGGCGCTGATGCAGGCTGCACGCAAGGACGCGGCATGAGTCGGGTCAACCTGGCGATCATTGGCGGCGGTCTGGTCGGCGCGAGCCTGGCCCTGGCCCTGCAGGCCGGTGCCAAGGCGCGTGGCTGGAACATCCTGCTGATCGAGCCGTTCGCTCCCGGCGACAGCTTCCAGCCGAGCTACGATGCACGCTCCTCGGCTTTGTCGTTCGGCACCCGGCAGATCTACCAGCACCTTGGCCTGTGGCAAACCATCAGCCCGCGCGCCGAGCCGATTCGGCAGATTCAGGTCTCTGACCGCGGCCGTTTCGGCGCTACCCGGCTGGATGCCATGGAAGAGGGCGTGCCGGCCTTGGGTTACGTGGTGGAGAATGCCTGGCTCGGCCAATGCCTGTGGCAGGGGCTGGACCGTGATGTGGTGAGCTGGCGTTGCCCGGCCGAAGTGAAGGCGATGCAGGCCATCGAGGGTGGCTACCGCCTGCTGCTGGACGACGACACCAGCCTGGAGTGCGACCTTGCAGTGCTGGCCGATGGTGGCCGTTCTGGTCTGCGCCAGCAGTTGGGCATTCATGTGCGCCGTACTCCGTACGAACAGAGCGCACTGATCGCCAACATCACCCCGGGGGAGGCCCACTGTGGCCAAGCCTTCGAGCGCTTCACCGAGCAAGGCCCGATGGCCTTGCTGCCGTTGCCGGAAAACCGCTGCGCGCTGGTCTGGACGCGGCAGGGGATGGACGCCCGGCGCCTGGCCGAAATCGACGAGCGCAGCTTCCTGAGCGAGTTGCAGGATGCCTTTGGCTACCGCCTCGGCGCCCTGCGTCAGGTGGGTGCCCGGCATCTCTACCCGCTCGCGCTGATCGAGGCCGAAGAGCAAGTGCGGCCACACTTGGTGGTACTGGGCAACGCGGCGCACAGCCTGCACCCGATCGCCGGCCAAGGCTTCAACCTCTCGCTGCGTGATGTGCAATCGCTGGCCGATGCGCTGCTGGCAGGCCCGCAACAGCCAGGCGACCTGGCCAGTCTGCAGGCCTATCGCCAGCGCCAGCGTCTCGACCAGGCCCTGACCATCGGCTTCTCCGACCAGGTCACCCGCTTGTTCGGCAGCAACCAGCCGTTGCTGGCTGCCGGGCGCAATATCGGCCTGCTCGGGCTTGACCTGCTACCACCGGCAAAAAGCTGGTTTGCCCGCCAGGCCATGGGCCTCGGTACCCGCCCCGATCCGCGGGGCCAGGCATGAGCAACCCGCGCAGGCTGGCGCGCCGGGCGCGCATGTTGCGCTGGCTGCTGAACTTCTACCCGCCATACATCGGTGCCGGCATCCGCATCCAGCACATCAGCCCGGACATGCGCAACATCAAGGTACGCATGAAACTGACCCGCTGGAACCGCAACTATGTTGGCACCCAGTTTGGCGGCAGCCTGTACTCGATGGTCGACCCGTTCTACATGCTGTTGCTGATCGAGCAGCTGGGCCGCGAGTACATCGTCTGGGACAAAGCCGCCAGCATCGATTTCATCGCCCCGGGCAAGAGCACGGTGTACGCCGAATTTTACGTCGATGACGCGCTGCTGGACGAAATCCGCCGGCAGACCGCCAGTGGCAAGAAGTACCTGCCGCGTGTGCAGGTCGATATCCGTGACGAAGCCGGCGAGCTGGTGGCACGGGTCGATAAAACCCTATACGTGCGGCTCAAGCCGCAAGCGAGGCAGGCGTAAGGCATGGAAATGCGCGCAGATCTGTTGATTGTCGGTGCCGGTATGGTCGGCAGCGCCCTGGCCCTGGCGCTTCGCCACAGTGGCCTGGAAATTCTCCTGCTCGATGGCGGCCCGCTGTCGGTCAAACCGTTCGACGGCGCTGCACCGTTCGAGCCACGGGTCAGTGCCTTGTCGGCGGCCAGCCAGCGCATCCTCGAACGCCTCGGCGCCTGGGACGGCATCGCCAGTCGGCGTGTGTCGCCGTATTCCGACATGCATGTATGGGATGGCAGCGGTACCGGTCATGTACATTTCTCGGCAGCCAGCGTGCATGCCCAGGTACTCGGCCATATTGTCGAGAACCGGGTGGTCCAGGATGGTTTGCTGGAGCGCCTGCACGACAGCGACATCGGCCTGCTGCCCAATGCCCGTCTGGAACAGCTGCGCCGCTCCGGTGACGAATGGCTGCTGACCCTGGCCGATGGCCGCCAACTGCGTACGCCGCTGGTAGTGGCCGCAGACGGCGCCAATTCGGCGGTGCGCCGCCTGGCCGGCTGCGAGACCCGCGAATGGGATTACCTGCACCACGCGATCGTCACCAGCGTGCGCTGCAGTGCCGCACATCAGGCCACCGCCTGGCAGCGCTTCACCGATGAGGGGCCGCTGGCGTTCCTGCCGCTGTCCCGTGACGGCAAGCAGGACGAGTGCTCGATTGTCTGGTCGACGACTCCGGAGCAGGCCGAGCAGATCATGGCGTTGGATGAACAGGCCTTCCTCAAGGCCCTTGAGCGCGCTTTTGAGGGGCGTTTGGGCGATGTGCTGGAAGCCGACCCCCGCGTCTGCGTGCCGTTGCGCCAGCGCCACGCCAAGCGCTACGTGGACGAAGGGTTGGTGTTGATCGGCGATGCCGCGCACACCATTCACCCGTTGGCCGGGCAGGGTGTCAACCTGGGCTTCCTTGATGCTGCGGTGCTGGCCGAGGTGCTGGAGAAGGCCTGCGCGCGCGGTGAGCGGTTGGCGGATGTGAAAGTGCTCAGCCGTTATGAGCGCAGGCGCATGCCGCACAACCTGGCGTTGATGGCGGCAATGGAAGGCTTCGAGCGGTTGTTCCAGGCCAATCCGTTGCCGTTGCGCTGGCTGCGAAACAGCGGCTTGAAGCTGGTGGAACAGATGCCGGAAGCCAAGGCGATGTTCGTGCGCCAGGCCTTGGGGTTGACCGGAGACCTGCCGGAACTGGCGAAGGCTTGAGAGGGCTGGGGCTGCTCTGCAGCCCTTTCCGACCGGTCCGGCACCCCGGTAAGGCCGCTCCTACACGGAGCTGCGGTCTCCTGTAGGAGCGGCCTTGTGTCGCGAGCGGGTCGCAAAGCGGCCCTTGCAACATCCGGTAACTGCTCGGTAGATGAGCTGGAAAATGGGATTCACTACCATTTGCGCCTCTCATACGATCCGAGGAGTGCTTTCCATGTTGCCACGCAAGCCCCTATTGGCCGCCCTGGCCCTGACCCTGTTGGGCGGCACCGCCCAAGCGGCGGACGAAGTGGTGGTGTACTCCTCGCGCATCGACGAGCTGATCAAGCCGGTGTTCGACGCCTATACCGCCAAGACCGGGGTCAAGGTCAAGTTCATCACCGACAAGGAAGCGCCGCTGATGCAGCGCATCAAGGCCGAGGGCGAGAACGGTGTGGCCGACCTGCTGCTCACCGTCGATGCCGGCAACCTCTGGCAGGCCGAGCAGATGGGCATTTTGCAGCCGATCAAGTCGGACATCATCGACCAGAACATCCCACCGCAGTACCGCGCTTCGTCCCATGACTGGACCGGCCTGAGCCTGCGCGCACGGACCATCGTCTACTCCACCGAGCGGGTCAAACCGGCCGAGCTGACCACTTATGAAGCCCTCGCTGACAAACACTGGGAAGGCCGCCTGTGCCTGCGCACGGCGAAGAAGGTATACAACCAGTCGCTGACGGCCACGCTGATCGAGAACCACGGTGAAGCCAAGGCCGAGCAGATCGTCAAAGGCTGGGTCAGCAACCTGTCCACCGACGTGTTCTCCGACGACAACGCCGTGATCCAGGCCATCGAAGCCGGCCAGTGCGATGTGGGTGTGGTCAACACCTATTACTACGGCCGCATGCACGCCCAGAACCCGAAACTGCCGGTGAAGATCTTCTGGCCCAACCAGGGTGACCGGGGCGTGCACGTTAATCTGTCGGGTATCGGCCTGACCAAGCATGCCCCGCACCCGGAAGCTGCCAAAAAGCTGGTCGAGTGGATGACTGGCGAAGAGGCGCAGAAGCTGTTCGCCGACATCAACCAGGAGTTCCCGGCCAACCCGAAGGTCAAGCCGTCGGAAGAAGTGGCGGCCTGGGGCAGCTTCAAGGCCGACAGCCTTCCGGTGGAAGTGGCTGGCAAGCGCCAGGCCGATGCCATTCGCCTGATGGATCGGGCTGGCTGGAATTAAGCACCAGGCTTTACTCTTCCGGGGTATGTCAGGGCCCTTTCGCGGGTAAACCCGCTCCCACAGGAACACCATCGCACTTCAGGATGGCGCTAAACCCTGTAGGAGCGGGTTTACCCGCGAACGACCGCGCAGCGGTCGCTATTGCAACCGAGAATTCAACCTTGCCGCACACCCCACAAAGCCGCTGGTACCTCCCGGTCACTTTGACCGCCACCCTGGTCCTCCTGCCCTTGAGTGTGCTGCTGCTGTCCTGGCAGTCGGTCGACCTGCAGATCTGGTCGCACCTGCTCGACACCCAGATGGGCCGCCTGCTGGGCAATACCGCAACCCTGGTGGTCGGCGTCGGTACCGGCGTCACCCTGCTCGGCGTCAGCCTGGCCTGGCTCACCAGCCTGTGTGAGTTCCCTGGCCGGCGCTGGCTCGATTGGGCGTTGATGCTGCCGTTCGCGATCCCCGCCTACGTGCTGGCCTTCGTGTTCGTCGGCTTGCTCGACTTTGCCGGCCCGGTGCAAAGCGCCCTGCGCGAGGTGTTCGGGCCCATGCGCCTGCCACGAGTACGCTCCACGGGTGGGGTGATTATCGTGCTGGTGCTGGTGTTCTACCCCTATGTCTACCTGCTGGCGCGCACGGCGTTCCTGGCCCAGGGCAAGGGCTTGATGGAGGCTGCCCGCGTACTTGGCCTGTCACCCCTGCAAGCCTTCTGGCGGGTAGCCTTGCCGATGGCGCGGCCAGCGATTGGTGCAGGTATTGCTCTGGCGCTGATGGAGACCCTGGCCGATTTCGGCGCGGTGGCCGTGTTCAACTTCGATACCTTCACCACGGCCATCTACAAGACCTGGTACGGCTTTTTCAGCCTTTCCAGCGCGGCCCAACTTGCCAGCCTGCTGCTGCTGGCGGTGATGCTGGTGCTGTACGGCGAGCGCCGCGCCCGTGGTGCGACCCGCAGTGGCAATGAGCGCCCGCGCGGCCAGGCGCTTTACCACTTGCGTGGGTTCAAGGCGCTGCTGGCCAGTGGCTGGTGCCTGCTGGTGTTCGCCTGCGCATTCGTCATTCCACTGCTGCAGTTGCTGGCGTGGTTCTGGCAGCGCGGCCGGCATGATCTGGACGAGCGGTATGTCGGCCTGGTGCTGCATACGTTGTACCTGGGCGGCATGGCCGCGTTGATCACTGTTTGCGTGGCGCTGATGCTGGCCTTCGCCCGCCGTCAGGCGCCGACAGCCGGTATCCGTGCGGGCGTCGGCCTGGCCAACCTGGGCTACGCATTGCCCGGCTCGGTGCTGGCGGTGTCGATCATGCTGGCTTTCAGCTACCTGGATAATCAGCTGGTCATTCCGCTGTCGGCCTGGTTGGGCGGCGCAGGCAAGCCACTGCTGTTGGGCAGCCTTGCCGCCTTGCTGCTGGCCTACCTGGTGCGCTTCATCGCCGTCGCTTACAGCCCATTGGAAAGCAGCCTGGAGCGCATTCGCCCCTCATTGCCGGAGGCTTCGCGCAGCCTTGGCGTCGGTGGCCTGGGTTTGTTTTTCAAGGTGTATCTGCCGTTGCTGGTGCCAGGAGCCCTGAGTGCCGCGTTGCTGGTGTTCGTCGATGTGCTCAAGGAAATGCCCGCCACCTTGCTGATGCGCCCGTTCGGCTGGGACACCCTGGCGGTAAGGGTGTTCGAGATGACCAGCGAAGGCGAATGGGCGCGCGCCTCGCTGCCGGCGCTGACCTTGGTGCTGGTAGGGCTGTTGCCGGTCATCGGGCTGATCCGCCGTTCCGCTCGTCGCCCTGGTCACAGTCACTGAGGATGCCAGCTTGCGCCCTTGCGGCTACAATGCGCGGCATTCGCGCGGCGGGGCCTACAAGAAGAGCTGACGATTAAACGTCATCGACCGCCGCCGCTTCGCCACGCCCGGAAGGAGAAACCCATGGGACAGCGCACGCTTTTGTACGACTTGCACCTGGCACTTGGCGCCAAGACGGTCGATTTCGGTGGCTGGGACATGCCGCTGCATTATGGCTCGCAGGTCGAGGAGCACCATCAGGTGCGCAGCGACTGCGGTGTCTTCGATGTTTCCCACATGACGGTCATCGACATTGCTGGCGAACAAGCCACACCTTGGCTGCAACGTCTGCTGGCCAACGACGTGGCCCGTCTCGACGGCACCGGCAAGGCGCTGTACAGCCCCTTGCTCAATGAGGACGGCGGGGTCATCGACGACCTGATCGTCTACCGCACCCAGGGCGGCTACCGCCTGGTCACCAACGCGGCCACGCGGGCGAAGGTCATCAATTGGCTGCAGCTGCAAAGTGCAGGTTTCAGCGTCTCGTTCGAGGTTCGCCCCGACCTGGCCATCCTCGCCATTCAAGGCCCTTATGCCCGCGACAAAGTCGCCGCACTGCTGAGCCCTGCTCGCGCCGCGCTGATCCGCGAACTGCACC
This sequence comes from Pseudomonas sp. URMO17WK12:I7, assembly GCF_003269045.1. NCBI lineage: Bacteria > Pseudomonadati > Pseudomonadota > Gammaproteobacteria > Pseudomonadales > Pseudomonadaceae > Pseudomonas > Pseudomonas sp. URMO17WK12:I7. The sequence goes on from NZ_QLTL01000010.1 coordinate 45,991, forward strand.
CGTTCGAAGGTCTTGCCGAAGGTGACTGGTTCATCGCCCGTACCGGCTACACCGGTGAAGACGGGCTGGAAATCATTCTGCCGGGTGATGAGGCCGTAGCGTTCTTCAACGACCTGGTTGGCGCCGGCATCGCGCCGAGCGGCCTGGGCGCGCGCGATACCCTGCGCCTGGAAGCCGGCATGAACCTGTATGGCCAGGACATCGATGAGAGCCACACCCCGCTGACCTCCAACCTGGGTTGGTGTGTCGCCTGGGAGCCAGCTGAACGCAACTTCGTCGGCCGTGCTGGCCTGTTGGCGGAAATCGACCGAGGTGTGCAGGAAAAACTGGTTGGCTTGGTGCTGGAAGAGCGCGGCGTGCTGCGTGCCCACCAAGTGGTTCGTGTAGCCGGGATTGGCGAAGGGGAGATCACCAGTGGTAGTTTCTCACCTACGCTGAGCAAATCCATTGCCCTGGCACGCGTGCCCATGGCTACCGGTGACCGCGCCGAGGTCGAGATCCGCGGCAAATGGTACCCGGTGCGGGTGGTCAGACCGACCTTCGTGCGCCACGGCAAGATTCTGATCTGAACAATCAACGGCGGGCCGAACCGCTGACCCAAACGAGGAATTCAACACATGAGCAATATCCCCGCCGATCTGCGTTTCGCCGAAAGCCACGAATGGGCACGCCTGGAAGCTGATGGCAGCGTCACCGTAGGTATCAGCGACCACGCCCAGCAAGCGCTGGGTGACGTGGTGTTCGTCGAGCTGGCCGAAGTCGGCAAGGTGTTCGGCGCTGGCGACACTGCGGGCGTGGTCGAGTCGGTCAAGGCTGCTTCCGACATCTACGCTCCTGTTTCCGGTGAAGTGATCGCCGTCAACGAAGAGCTGGCCGACAGCCCGGAGCTGCTCAACGAAGAGCCTTACGCGTCGTGGATCTTCAAGCTCAAGCCAAGCAACCCGGCCGAGCTGGACAAGCTGCTGGATGCTGCAGGTTACGCAGCCGCTATCGGCGAGTAAGACCGCGTCGCCTGCTTCGCGGCTAAAGCCGCTCCTACAGGCACAGCGCCGCGCTCGAGGCCTGTGCAATGCCTTGTAGGAGCGGCTTTAGCCGCGAAGAGGCCGAACCTGCAGAAACAAGTTTTCCCGCAGTACCGGCGATCCCTTCCTAGACTTATAAGTCTCCATGAGACCTGGTCTAGGAAGAGAGCGTCGACATGTCCCAGTCGCCATCCCTGCATCAACTGCAAGAGCTCAACCCTTTCCTGCGCCGCCACCTGGGGCCCGATGCCTCGGAGCAGCAGGCAATGCTCACTGCCCTCGGCCTCAACAGCCGCAGCGAACTGATCGAGCAAACTGTGCCGCCAGGCATCCGCTTCAACCGTGCCCTCGACCTGCCGCCGGCCCTGGATGAACAGGCTGCGTTGGCCAAGCTTGCAGGCTTCGCCGAGCAGAACCAGGTGTGGACCAGCCTCATCGGCATGGGCTACCACGGCACCGTCACGCCCACCGTCATCTTGCGCAACGTGCTGGAAAACCCCGGCTGGTACACCGCCTACACGCCCTATCAGCCCGAAATCGCCCAAGGTCGTCTGGAGGCGCTGCTGAACTTCCAGCAGATGGTCATCGACCTCACCGGCCTGGCGCTGGCCAACGCGTCATTGCTCGACGAAGCCACGGCGGCTGCCGAAGCCATGGCCCTGGCCAAGCGTGTGGCGCGCAACAAGAGCAACGCCTTCTTTGCCGACGAGCATTGCCATCCACAGACCTTGTCGGTGCTGAAAACCCGTGCGGAAGGGTTCGGTTTCCAGTTGATCGTCGACGCTGTGGATAACCTCGCCCAGCACCAGGTCTTCGGTGCCTTGCTGCAATATCCGGATACCCACGGCGAGGTGCGCGACCTGCGCCCGTTCATCGACCAGTTGCACAGCCAGCAGGCCCTGGCCTGTGTGGCTGCCGACCTGCTCAGCCTGGTGGTGCTGACCCCGCCCGGCGAGCTGGGAGCCGACGTGGTGCTGGGTTCGACTCAGCGCTTCGGCGTACCTATGGGCTATGGTGGCCCGCATGCGGCCTATTTTGCGTGCCGTGACGATTACAAGCGGGCGATGCCCGGGCGCATCATCGGTGTGTCCCGCGATGCCCGTGGCAATACTGCGCTACGCATGGCCCTGCAGACGCGTGAGCAACATATCCGCCGCGAAAAAGCCAACTCCAACATCTGCACAGCCCAGGTGCTGTTGGCCAACATGGCCGGGTTCTATGCGGTGTATCACGGCCCCGAAGGCCTGCAGCGTATTGCCCAGCGCGTGCACCGGCTGACCTTCGTGCTGGCGGCAGGCCTTGAGGCCAAAGGCATCAAGCGCCTCAACCAGCACTTTTTCGACACCTTGACCCTGGATGTCGGCGGCGCCCAGGCAGCGATCATTGAAAGTGCCGAAGCCGCCCGCATCAACCTGCGTATCCTGGGCCGCGGCCATCTGGGCGTGAGCCTGGACGAGACCTGTAGCGAAGCCACCGTGCTGCGCCTGCTGGATATTTTCCTGGGTGTCGATCACGGCCTGGATATCGCTACCCTCGACCAGCACGCGTTACCGGAGGGCATCCCCGCTGCGCTGGTGCGACGCACGCCGTTCCTCAGCCACCCGGTATTCAACCTACACCACAGCGAAACCGAGATGCTGCGCTACCTCAAGCAGCTGGAGAACAAGGACCTGGCGCTGAACCAGTCGATGATTCCGCTGGGCTCCTGCACCATGAAGCTCAATGCCACCAGCGAGATGATCCCCATCACCTGGCCCGCTTTCGCCCAGCTTCATCCCTTTGCACCGGCGGCACAGGTCACCGGTTACAAGGCGATGATCGACGAGCTGGAAAGCTGGTTGTGCGCCATTACCGGCTTCGACGCCATCTGCATGCAGCCCAACTCCGGTGCCCAGGGTGAATATGCCGGGCTCATGGCCATCACCCGCTATCACCGCAGCCGTCATCAGCCCCAGCGCACGCTGTGCCTGATTCCGTCGTCGGCTCACGGCACCAACCCGGCCTCCGCGCAGATGGCTGGCATGGAGGTGGTGATCGTCGATTGTGACGATGCTGGCAACGTCGACCTCGAAGACCTCAAGGCCAAGGCCCATGCCGCCGGCGACACGCTGTCGTGCCTGATGGTCACCTACCCCTCGACCCATGGCGTGTACGAAGAAGGTATCCGCGAGATCTGCGAGGTGGTCCACCAGCACGGTGGCCAGGTGTACATGGACGGTGCCAACCTCAACGCCCAGGTCGGCCTGGCGCGGCCAGCGGACATTGGCGCCGACGTTTCACACATGAACCTGCACAAGACCTTTTGTATCCCTCACGGCGGTGGCGGCCCGGGCATGGGGCCGATCGGCATCCGTGCTCATCTGAAGCCGTTCGTCGCCAGCCACCCGGTAGTGCCCGTGCCGGGCCTGGACCCGAACAACAGCGCCGTCAGCGCCGCGCCTTGGGGCAGTGCGAGCATCCTGCCGATCAGCTGGATGTACATCGCGATGATGGGCCCTCAGCTGGCTGATGCGAGCGAAGTGGCGATCCTTTCGGCCAACTACCTGGCCAGCCAGCTCGGCGGCGCGTTCCCGGTGTTGTACCGCGGGCGCAACCAGCGGGTGGCGCATGAGTGCATCCTCGACCTGCGGCCGCTCAAGGCGCAGACCGGCATTACCGAGGAGGACGTGGCCAAGCGCCTGATGGACTATGGCTTCCATGCCCCGACCATGTCGTTCCCGGTACCAGGAACGCTGATGATCGAACCCACTGAAAGTGAGTCGAAGGCCGAGCTGGACCGCTTCGTCGAAGCGATGCTGGCAATTCGGGCGGAAATTGCCCAGGTGCAGGAAGGTAACTGGCCGGCGGAGGACAACCCGCTCAAGCATGCGCCGCATACCCTGGCCGATGTGCTGGCGCCGTGGGCCCGGCCTTACAGCCTGGAGCAGGCGGTTGCGCCCAGTGCCCACGTGCGGCTGCACAAGTACTGGCCAGCGGTGAACCGGGTCGACAATGTGTATGGGGACAGGAATCTGTTCTGTGCTTGCGTGCCGGTGGAGGCTTACCGCTGAAATCTCGGGCCGCTTTGCGGCCCATCGCGACACAAGTTCGCTCCTGCAAGGTTTCGTGATCTGCTGTAGGAGCGGCCTTGTGTCGCGAAAAGGGGCGCATAGCGCCCCCAAAGCCTTAGTTGGTTACCGCGTTCTTGGCCAGGATGGCGTTCGCCAGTTCCATGTCCGAGGCTTGCATCCCGGGGTTCTCGGCACGCACCTGTTGCAGCGCCTGCTCCAGGAACGGCCCGCGAATTGCCCCCTCACTGGCGACGAAGCTGCCGGCGTCATCCTGCGCCGCGAGTACCCGCTTGTGGTCGTGCGAGGTGATGTAGCTCGACGCCGTGGTGGCGCCAGAGGTCATTACGTTACGCCAGAAGGTATCGGCCATGGCGGAGCCAACAGGCAGCGAAAGCAGGGCAGCAGCTGCGATGGCGGTTTTGAGACGCATGATGAAACACCTCGAAGGGTGAGGGTTGGAGATGGCCGGTTTGATCCAGCGAAATGGCCGCAAGTTCCTTGAATACAAGGGTTTTTTGCTCAAGAACAGACCCGCAGCACCTCCTCCAGGCGGGTCAGCCCGCGGTTCACTTTCGCCTGGCCACAGCTGCGCAGATCCTGTAACCCTTCAGCTAGAGCCTGCCGTTGCAGTTCGGCCAGATCGGTGCTGGCGCCTATCCGTGCACGCAGGCTTTCACTCGGGATCAGCAGTTCGAACAAACCCGTCCGGCCACGATAGCCGGTGCCCCGGCAGACTTGGCACGGATCGCTGGATGGGCGGCCGTGGCATGTGTTGCAAAGCACGCGCACCAGGCGTTGGGCCATGACCCCGCCCAGGGTCGCCCGGATCAGGTAATCGGCAACGCCCAGCTCAAGCAGGCGGGTAATGGCGCTGCAGGTGTCATTGGTGTGCAGGGTGGAAAGCACCAGGTGCCCGGTGAGGGCAGCCTGAACGGCCACCATTGCGGTCTCGCGGTCGCGGATCTCGCCGATCATGATGATGTCCGGGTCCTGGCGCAGCAGGGCGCGCACGCCATCGGCAAAACCCAGGCCCAGGGCAGGCTGCACCTGTAACTGGTTGAACGAAGGTTCCAGGCGCTCGATCGGGTCTTCGATGGTGCACAGGTTGACCTGCGGTGTGGCCAGCAACTTGAGGCTGGCGTAAAGCGTGCTGGTCTTGCCGGAGCCAGTTGGCCCGGTGACCAGCAGGATGCCCTGGCGACGCTGCAATAGCGTTTGCCACTGGCTCAACTGCTCGCCCTCCAGGCCCAGCTGGTCGAAGTCTTCCTGCAACTGGCGTGGGTCGAACAAGCGCAGCACCAGTTTTTCACCAAAGGGTGTCGGCAGCGTCGAGAGGCGCAGCTCCACTTCGCTGCCGCCTGGCAGGCTGCTCTTCACCCTGCCATCCTGTGGGCGGCGCTTTTCCGCTACGTCCATGCGCCCCAGGTGTTTCAGGCGGCTGACCACGGCCAGCGTGACGCTGGCCGGGAAGGCGTAGACCGTGTGTAGCAGCCCGTCGATGCGGTAGCGCAGGTGGCCCTGGTCGCGGCGTGGCTCCAGATGGATATCACTGGCGCGCTGCTCGATGGCGTACTGCAGCAGCCAGTCGACGATATGCACGATGTGCGCATCATCGGCGGTGGCCTCCACCTGGCGCTTGCCAAGCTCAAGCAAGTGTTCGAGCTCGCCCAGGCTGGTCGCTTGCTGGTGCTGCGCACCTTGTACCGAGTGGGCCAGGCGAAACAGCGACTGGCCCAGTTGGCGGATCTGCAGCGGGCTGGCCAGCACCCGGCGGATCGGCTTGCCCAGGCTGCGCGCGAGGTCGGCCTGCCACAACTGTTGATAAGGTTCGGCACTGGCCACAGTGATGGCATCGGCGTCGTTGGCCACGACCAAGATGCCGTGGCGCTGCGCGAAGGCAGGGGAGATAAGGCCATTGACCCGGGCCAGGTCGAGTTGCATGGGGTCGATACGCAGGTAGGGCTGACCGACTTTTTGCGCCAGCCATTGGCAGAGGGTGTCCAGATTCAGCAGTTTGCCGGGCTGGCTGCGATCTTCCAGGCCCACGGCAGCGATGGCCTCAAGCGGGTGGTGAGCACTGTAGCGGGATGCTTGTTCGCGAACCTGGCATGAATCGTTGGCAGTCAGGTGCTGGTCGGCTTGCAAGGCGTCCAGCAGGCTTTTGAGGTCGAGGGCTTGCTCGTTGGGTGTGAACATCGGCGGCGTCCGTGCCTTGGGGGAGACCTTGGTCAAGGCTAGCCGTGCCTGGCGGAACGGGTTTGGGAAAGGATTTCGGGATTTTGCGCCGCCGGGCTTCAGACCACCGCCAGCTCCAGGCGCGCCAGGTTTTCCAGGCTCACTTCCCCGACACACACCAGGTTGCGCAGTTTTTGTGCAATCACTTGCGCCCGATGCCAGCTCAGCCCGCCGACGCCAACCTCGATGTCGAGCCAGTCTTCCTGCTGGTTGACCTGCACGCTGTGCGGTGTCAGGAACTGCAGGGCAAACAGGTTGAGCACCCGGCAAAGGGTATCCGGCTCGGCTTCGGCCTGCAGGCGATATCGTACGGTGCTGTGGCTGGTGTTGGCGGCCCAGGCATCGCTGCGGGCCAAGGGGCGTTCGAGTGCGTTCATGCTGGGTCTCCGCGAATGTGGGAGAAATTCTTGCACGTCGAGGCGGGTATTTTTTCGCTATGATTCCATCGAATGCCTAGTGCTGCAGATTGATTAATTCGAATAAGTACTTTTTTGGGGATTATTAATGCAAGGCGAACTGGATGCCTATGACCGACGCATTCTCGAGCTCCTGCAAGAGGACGCATCGCTGTCCAGTGCGCAGATCGCCGAGCGTGTGGGGCTGTCACAATCACCCTGCTGGCGCAGGATTCAGCGGCTGAAAGACGAAGGTGTGATCCGTGGGCAGGTGACCCTGCTGGATCGCAAGAAAGTCGGCCTGAACACGCAGATTTTTGCTGAGGTGAAACTCAACGCCCACGGCCGCTCCAACTTCACCGAATTCACCGAGGCGATCCGCGGCTTTCCGGAAGTGCTGGAGTGTTATGTGCTGATGGGGGCGGTGGATTTTCTGTTGCGCATCGTTACCTCGGATATCGAGGCTTATGAGCGCTTCTTTTTCGAAAAGCTCTCGAACGTGCCGGGTATTCAGGAAGTGAACTCGATTGTGGCGCTGTCGGAGATCAAGTCCACCACCAGCCTGCCACTGTCGAGGTGAGGCCGCTTCAGACCCGCTGATGCGGCCCCTGTAGGAGCGGCCTCGTGTCGCGAAAGGGCCACAAATCGGACCCTGCAAAATCAGCCTACTGCAAAAATCCTGGGGGCGCTTCGCACCCCTTTCGCGACACAAGGCCGCTCCTGCAAAGCCTTGTTAGCCTTCAGGAGCGGTATAAAGCCTTGAGCAAACGGTTCTGATCGACCGCCCGAGCCTGCTCGATACGCGCTTTTCCGTAGGAGCGGCCTCGTGTCGCGAAAGGGCCACAAATCGGACCCGGCAAAATCAGCCTACTGCAAAAATCCTGGGGGCGCTTCGCACCCCTTTCGCGACACAAGGCCGCTCCTGCAAAGCCTTGTTAGCCTTCAGGAGCGGTATAAAGCCTTGAGCAAACGGTTCTGATCGACCGCCCGAGCCTGCTCGATACGCGCTTTTCAGTAGGAGCGGCCTCGTGTCGCGAAGGGCCGCAAAGCGGACCCTGCAAATTCAGCCTACTGCACAAATCCTGGGGGCGCTTCGCACCCCTTTCGCGACACAAGGCCGCTCCTACAAAGCCTCGTTAGCCTCCAGAGGCGGTCTCAAGCCTTGAGCAGGTGCTTCCAGCCACGGCTCTGGTCGACCGCCCGAGCTTGCTCGATACGCGCTTCCAGCAGTTCGCCAGGCTCTTCGCCCAAGGGCAGCTCAGCCAGTTCATGCAGCTTTTTCAGGTCGCCGTACAGGCGGTCCATCTGGGGTGCTTCGAGCACCTGGCGAGCATGGTGCAGCCAGGCCAGCAGCTGTTCGATACGCGGCAGCTGTTCGGCCAGGTCTTCCGGGCGCTGGGTGTACAGCGTCAGCTTCAGCGAGCGGCCTTCCTCACCCAGCAGGTGCGCCAGCCAGCTGGCCAGCTGCGCCTTGCCTTGGCGCTCGCCACGGCCCTTGCGCTCCACGGTCCAGGCGCGGGCCAGCAGCCAGCGCGAGGTTTCCAGGGAGAACTGGCCCCAGCGTACGTCTTCGAGCTCTTGGATGAACTGCTCGGGCGCGGCACGGCGGATGTCTTCGTCGTCATTACCGGCCTGCACCAGCGGGCGCCAGTCTTCCAGTAGCGCATCGAGGCTGGCGCGCAGCTCGCGGGTAGTCGCGCGTGGCGCAGCCTGGCCCAGGCTGGCAACCAGTGCGCGCAACTCGGCCAGGCACTGCACCCAGTCCTGCAGCAGGCGCCAGTGGCCATTGTGGCGATACTGCTCGGCCAGGCGCTGGCTGCTGCCCAGCAATTGCCAGGCGAGGGCTGCGAAGGCGTCGTCCACGGCCATTTCGGCGTCCAGCTCGGTGGTTGGCAGGCCCAGCTCGTAGCTGTCCGGCTCCAGCAGGCGGTAGCCGCGCTCGGCCTTGCTGATGTCGCATGGCATCAGCGGCAGGCTGGCGGCCAGCTCGGCAGCCAGCTCCAGCAGCGCTTCAGGGGCGCCTTCGCGCAACTCCAGTTCGAGCTCGCAGATCTCTTCCTTCTGCTTGCCGGCGATCACGAAGCCTTGGTCCAGCGCGGCCTCGATGACCACCTTGCTCTTACCACGGCCCCAGGCGATTTCGGCGAACTCGCGGGTGAAATCGGTGGTGAACAACGGCTTGATGGTTTTCTTGTCCAGCTCGGCCAGTGGCTCTGGCCAGCAGGTGGCGTCGAGCTTTTTCAGGTCGAGCTTGACCTTGTCCAGGTGCCATTCGTATTCATTGCGCTCGGACAGCCCGGCGACGCTCTGGCCACGGCACTTCAGGGTCTGGATGATCACCTCGCCGTCGCGGCGCAGGCGCAGGGCGACACGGGCCGCGCAGAGGTCGCGCGCAGGGGTGTCGAAGTACTGGTTGAGCAGCTCGCGGGTCTGCCAGCCGGACTTGTTGCGCTTTTTCAGCAGGGGGTGCTCGCGCAGGGCAGCCAGGGTCTCGCGACTGGCGCGGAGCTTGAGTTCGGTTTCTTTGTGCATCGCAGGCTCGAAGGAGGGCGTGATTGCCGTGCAGTCTACAGGACTGGGCCGGCAACGGTTTATTCCTTGCGCCGGATGGCCCTATGATGGGCAACGCTTCCGAGGAGTACGCGCATGCCGTTGCCAACGCTGAAAGACCAGTTTGCCGCCTTGATTGCCGCGCCCTCGGTCAGTTGCACCCAGCCTGCACTGGACCAGTCCAACCGCCAGGTCATCGACCTGCTGGCCGGCTGGCTGGGCGATCTGGGGTTCAGTTGTGACATCCGCCAGGTCAGCCCGGGCAAGTTCAACCTGCTGGCCAGCCGTGGCACCGGCCCCGGTGGCCTGGTGTTGGCCGGCCATAGCGACACGGTGCCCTACGACGAACAGCTGTGGTCCAGCGACCCGCTCAAGCTGACCGAGGTCGATGGCCGATGGGTCGGCCTGGGCAGTTGCGACATGAAAGGCTTTTTCGCCTTGGTCATCGAAGCGGTGATTCCGCTGCTTGAGCACGATTTCAAGCAACCACTGCTGATCCTCGCCACCTGTGATGAAGAAAGCTCGATGTCCGGCGCCCGCGCCCTGGCAGCCGCCGGCCAGCCACTCGGCCGCGCAGCGGTGATCGGCGAGCCCACGGGCCTGCGGCCGATCCGCATGCACAAGGGCATCCTCATGGACCGCATCGACATCCTCGGGCGCAGCGGCCATTCGTCCGACCCGAGCCTGGGCCACAGCGCGATGGAGGCCATGCATGAGGTGATGGGTGAACTGATGGGCCTGCGCCGGCAGTGGCAGGAAACCTTCCGCAATCCGCAATTTACCGTGCCTACGCCAACCATGAACTTCGGCTGCATTCATGGGGGGGACAACCCCAATCGCATCTGTGGCCAGTGCGCCCTGGAGTTCGACCTGCGCCCGCTGCCTGGCATGGATGTCGAACAGCTGCGCGCCGCCATTCGCGGCAAGCTCAAGCCGGTGGCCGAGCGCCATGAGGTGCGTATCGACTATGCGCCGCTGTTCCCGGAAGTGCCGCCCTTCGAGCAGGCCGCCGACGCCGAACTGGTGCAAGTGGCCGAACGCCTCACCGGCCATCGCGCCGAAGCGGTGGCGTTCGGTACCGAAGCGCCTTATCTTCAGCAGCTGGGTTGCCAGACCATCGTGCTGGGCCCCGGCGATATCGCCTGCGCTCACCAGCCCGGCGAATACCTGGAAATGTCACGAATCGAGCCTACCGTGCGTCTATTGCGTGACCTGATCCGGCACTACTGCCTGAATTAAACGTCCACCCTGTTGATTCGTTCTTGCCTAGAGGAGACCGCGCGTGACCGCAAGCCTGTTCCGACGATGATCCTGAACGCCGTGTGACTCACCGTTCTCCGTCCACTTTATCCACAGGCCCTGTCATGCCCGAATACGTCAACTGGCTACGTCATGCCTCCCCGTACATCAATGCCCATCGCGACTGCACCTTCGTGGTCATGCTCCCCGGCGATGGGGTTGAACACCCGAACTTCGGCAACATCGTCCACGACCTGGTACTGCTGCACAGCTTGGGTGTGCGCCTGGTGCTGGTGCATGGGTCGCGCCCGCAGATCGAAAGCCGTCTCTCTGATCGCGGCCTGACCCCGCACTACCACCGGGGCATGCGCATTACCGATGCCGCCACCCTGGACTGCGTGATCGATGCCGTGGGTGCCCTGCGCCTGGCCATCGAGGCGCGCCTGTCGATGGATATCGCCGCCTCGCCGATGCAGGGCTCGCGCCTGCGCGTGGCCTCCGGCAACCTGGTCACTGCACGGCCGATCGGCGTGCTCGAAGGGGTGGACTACCACCACACCGGCGAGGTGCGCCGGGTCGATCGCAAGGGCATCAGCCGCCTGCTCGACGAGCGCTCCATCGTGCTGCTGTCGCCGCTGGGCTACTCGCCCACCGGTGAAATCTTCAACCTGGCTTGCGAAGACGTCGCCACTCGCGCGGCCATCGAGCTGGGTGCCGACAAGCTGCTGCTGTTCGGCGCCGAACCTGGCCTGCTGGACGAAAACGGCAAGCTGGTGCGTGAACTGCGTCCGCAACAGATCGCCCCGCACCTGGCGCGCCTGGGCAGCGATTACCAGGGCGAGTTGCTGGATGCCGCCGCCGAGGCCTGCAAAGGCGGTGTGGCGCGCAGCCATATCGTCAGTTATGCCGAAGACGGTGCGCTGCTGACCGAGCTGTTCACCCGTGAAGGTGGCGGTACGCTGGTGTCGCAGGAGCAGTTCGAGGTCGTGCGTGAGGCGACCATCGATGATGTCGGTGGCCTGCTGGAGCTGATCAGCCCGCTGGAAGAGCAGGGCATCCTGGTGCGTCGCTCACGCGAGGTGCTGGAGCGCGAGATCGAACAGTTCAGCGTGGTCGAGCGTGAAGGGATGATCATTGCCTGCGCGGCGCTGTACCCGATTGCCGATTCGCAGGCGGGTGAACTGGCGTGCCTGGCGGTGAACCCGGAATACCGCCATGGCGGGCGCGGGGATGAGCTGCTTGAGCGGATCGAAGGGCGGGCGCGGCAGATGGGGTTGAATACCTTGTTCGTGCTTACCACCCGTACGGCGCATTGGTTCCGTGAACGCGGGTTTGCGCCCAGCGGTGTCGAGCGGCTGCCGGCGGCGCGGGCGTCACTGTACAACTACCAGCGCAATTCGAAGATCTTCGAGAAATCCCTGTAGGAGCCGAAGCGCCTGGAGATCAATGAAAAACGCCGCCCTGATGGGCGGCGTTTTTGTTTACACGGTGTGTAGATACCAGTTGTACTCGAGGTCGGAGATCGAGTGCTCGAACTCCTCCAGCTCGCTCTCCTTGCACGCGACGAAGATGTCGATGTACTTCGGATCGATGTACTTGTTCAGGATCTCGCTGTCGTCCAGCTCGCGCAGGGCATCGCGCAGGTTGTTCGGCAGGCTCTGCTCCAACTGCTCGTACGAGTTGCCTTCAATTGGCGTGCCTGGCTCGATCTTGTTGGTCAGGCCGTGGTGCACGCCTGCCAGCACGGCAGCCATCATCAGGTACGGGTTGGCGTCGGCGCCAGCTACGCGGTGCTCGATACGCACGGCATCTGCAGAGCCAGTCGGCACACGCAGGGCCACGGTACGGTTGTCCAGGCCCCAGCTCGGCGCATTCGGCACGTAGAACTGCGCGCCGAAGCGGCGGTAGGAGTTGACGTTCGGGCAGAGGAACGCCATGGACGCAGGCAGGGTCTCGAGCACACCGCCGACAGCGTGACGTAGCGCGGCGTTCTGCTCGGGATCCTCGCTGGTGAAGATGTTGTTGCCATCTTTGTCCAGCACGGAGATGTGTACATGCAGGCCGTTGCCAGCCTGGCCCGGGTAGGGCTTGGCCATGAAGGTGGTGTCCATTTCATGGTCGTAGGCGATGTTCTTGATCAACCGCTTGAGCAGTACCGCGTAGTCGCAGGCCTTGAGCGGGTCGGCAACGTGGTGCAGGTTGACTTCGAACTGCGCCGGGGCGCTTTCCTTGACGATGGCGTCGGCCGGGATGCCTTGCTCTTTCGCGCCTTCCAGGATGTCCTGCAGGCAGTCGGCATATTCGTCGAGGTCGTCGATCAGGTACACCTGGGTCGACTGCGGGCGCTTGCCCGAAATTGGCGAGCGTGGCGGCTGCGGACGGCCGTTCACGTTCTCCTGGTCGATGAGGTAGAACTCCAACTCGAACGCGGCGCAGATGGTCAGGCCCATGTCGGTGAACTTGCTCACCACCTGACGCAGCACTTCGCGCGGGTCAGCGAAGAATGGCTCGCCTTCCAGTTCGTGCATGGTCATCAGCAGTTGGGCGGTAGGACGCTTTTGCCACGGCTCATTGCAGAGCGTATCGGGGATTGGATAGCAGATGCGGTCAGCATCGCCGATGTCCAGGCCCAGCCCGGTGCTTTCGACGGTGGAACCGTTGATGTCCAGGGCGAAGAGGGAGGCAGGCAGGTTGATGCCTTTCTCGTAAACCTTGTGGAGGCTGGTGCGCTCAATGCGCTTGCCGCGCACCACACCATTCATATCTGCAATCAAAAGGTCAACGTAGAGAACCTCAGGATGTTCCTTAAGGAACGCGTTCGCTTCGTTAAGCTGAACGGCACGCGGGGGTACCGACATGATGCAACACCTTTGTTGTTAAAAATATCAATCAAGGGGGGCTTGCAGGACCAGTCAATCGAAAAGACAAACTGATGTCAAGCCAACCCCATGATGCCCTGAAACGGCACATCGACGGCAGATTTGCTGCATATCGGGGCATGCCATTATCCGCTATTTCCTTCGCAAAGGGCTATCTCCAACCTGCCGTGTTTTATTTTTTACGGAGGTGTTGTGTAAAAAAATTAACAAGGCTAAGCTCGGACTCAACCCAGAACACAATAATACGAGGGTCACATGGTCCGCTTGTCGCGACCTGAACGCGCTGCCTGCGCAGTGCAGTCGGGTATCCCTGCCGTTCCCGCACGCATCGGTCGAGCTGTGGCCTGCATGGCCGCAATAATTGACGCTTTGCGCACCTGGGCGATACCTCGTAACGCTTTTTCGTTGCTCTTCTCGTATTCCTGCCCTTTGATCCCGCTACGGACACGCTTGGTTTCAGTGTATCCACAGTGCGGCTGCGCGTGGGTTTTTGCTTTAGCAATCTACTCCATCCAGAATCAGAGCGCGGACCACCTTACCTCCTGAGGTATTTATGAGTAACAACCTCGACCAGCTCACCGATTGGTTGAAAGAGCACAAGATCACCGAAGTCGAATGCCTGATCAGCGACCTGACCGGCATCACCCGCGGCAAGATCTCGCCGACCAACAAGTTCATCGCCGAAAAAGGCATGCGCCTGCCCGAGAGCGTGCTGCTGCAGACCGTGACCGGCGACTATGTCGACGATGACATCTATTATGACCTGCTCGACCCGGCCGACATCGACATGATCTGCCGCCCCGACCAGGATGCCGTGTTCCTGGTGCCGTGGGCCATCGAGCCGACCGCCCAGGTAATCCACGACACCTACGACAAGAAGGGCAACCCGGTCGAACTGTCGCCGCGCAACGTGCTGAAGAAGGTCCTCAAGCTGTATGCCGACAAGGGCTGGCAGCCGATCGTCGCGCCGGAGATGGAGTTCTACCTGACCAAGCGCAGCGAAGACCCGGACTTCCCGCTGCAGCCGCCGGTTGGCCGCTCTGGCCGCCCGGAAACCGGCCGCCAGTCGTTCTCGATCGAGGCCGCCAACGAATTCGACCCGCTGTTCGAAGACGTCTACGACTGGTGCGAATTGCAGCGCCTGGACCTTGACACGCTGATCCACGAAGACGGCACGGCGCAGATGGAAATCAACTTCCGTCACGGCGATGCCCTTCACCTGGCCGACCAGATTCTGGTGTTCAAGCGCACCATGCGCGAGGCCGCGCTCAAGCACAACGTCGCCGCCACCTTCATGGCCAAGCCGATGACCGGCGAGCCGGGCAGTGCCATGCACCTGCACCAGAGCGTGGTCGACGTGGCCACTGGCAAGAACATCTTCAGTAATGAAGACGGCAGCATGAGCGAACTGTTCCTGCACCACATCGGTGGCTTGCAGAAGTTCATCCCCGAAGCGCTGCCGCTGTTCGCCCCCAACGTCAACTCGTTCCGCCGCTTCCTGCCCGACACCTCGGCACCCGTGAACGTCGAGTGGGGTGAGGAGAACCGCACCGTAGGCCTGCGCGTACCGGATGCCGGCCCGCAGAACCGCCGTGTCGAGAACCGCCTGCCGGGCGCCGATGCCAACCCTTACCTGGCCATCGCGGCCAGCCTGTTGTGCGGCTATATCGGCATGGTCGAGGGCATCGAAGCCAGCGCACCGGTTCAGGGCCGTGGCTACGAGCGCCGCAACCTGCGCCTGCCGCTGACCATCGAGGACGCCCTCGAACGCATGGAAATCAGCCGTGCGCTGGTGCAGTACCTGGGCAAGAAATTCATCACCGGCTACGTCGCCACCAAACGCGCCGAGCATGAGAACTTCAAGCGTGTCATCAGCTCCTGGGAGCGTGAGTTCCTGCTGTTTGCTGTGTGATCAACCCCCTGAGGCCGCCCGCCGGCGGCCTGCGGAACATGGAGAAGCACATGAGCGTCAAAAACCCGCAAACCCGTGAATGGCAAACCCTGAGCGGCGAGCACCACCTTGCACCTTTCAGTGACTACAAGCAGCTGAAGGAGAAGGGGCCGCGCATCATCACCAAGGCGCAGGGCGTGCATTTGTGGGACAGCGAGGGGAACAAGATCCTCGACGGCATGGCTGGCCTGTGGTGCGTGGCGGTCGGTTATGGGCGTGAAGAGCTGGTGCAGGCTGCCGAGAAGCAGATGCGCGAGCTGCCGTACTACAACCTGTTCTTCCAGACTGCCCATCCGCCTGCACTGGAGCTGGCCAAGGCCATCACCGACGTGGCGCCCGAGGGCATGACTCATGTGTTCTTCACCGGCTCCGGTTCCGAAGGCAATGACACCGTGCTGCGCATGGTTCGCCACTACTGGGCGCTGAAGGGCAAGCCGCACAAGCAGACCATCATCGGCCGCATCAACGGTTACCACGGCTCCACTTTCGCGGGTGCGTGCCTGGGCGGCATGAGCGGCATGCACGAGCAGGGCGGCCTGCCGATCCCGGGCATCGTGCACATCCCGCAGCCGTACTGGTTCGGTGAGGGCGGCGACATGAGCCCCGACGAGTTCGGCGTGTGGGCAGCCGAGCAGCTGGAGAAGAAAATTCTGGAAGTCGGCGAAGACAACGTCGCCGCCTTCATTGCCGAGCCGATCCAGGGCGCCGGCGGCGTGATCATTCCGCCAGAGACCTACTGGCCGAAGGTCAAGGAGATCCTGGCGAAGTACGACATCCTGTTTGTCGCCGACGAAGTGATCTGTGGCTTCGGCCGCACCGGTGAGTGGTTCGGCTCCGACTACTACGACCTCAAGCCCGACCTGATGACCATCGCCAAGGGCCTTACCTCCGGATACATCCCCATGGGCGGTGTGATCGTGCGTGACAAGGTGGCCAAGGTGATCAGCGAAGGTGGCGACTTCAACCACGGCTTCACCTATTCAGGCCACCCGGTGGCGGCCGCAGTGGGCCTGGAAAACCTGCGCATCCTGCGCGACGAGAAGATTGTCGAGAAGGCGCGCACGGAAGTGGCACCCTACTTGCAAAAACGTCTGCGCGAGCTGCAGGACCACCCGCTGGTGGGCGAGGTACGCGGCCTGGGCCTGCTCGGTGCAATCGAGCTGGTCAAGGACAAAGCCACCCGCAGCCGTTACGAAGGCAAGGGCGTGGGCATGGTGTGCCGCAACTTCTGCTTTGAAAACGGCCTGATCATGCGCGCGGTGGGCGACACCATGATCATCGCGCCACCGTTGGTGATCAGCCGCGAGGAGGTCGACGAGCTCGTGGAAAAGGCGCGCAAGTGCCTCGACCTGACCCTCGAAGCGATCCGTTGAGCGTTTGCTAGGCTAGCGATGTGACATTAAGTGGTTACAAGGCCCTGCTTTCCTTGAAACAGAGCCTTGTAACTTGCCAGACTAGCGGTTGTTTCAGTCGCTGCGACGCGTGTAGCGCGGGGCCTGGCTGCTGAACGGATGGCTAATCAAAAAAATCTGGAGCATGACGCATGAAGAAAATGGGCAAGACGTTGCTGGCCGCCGCCCTGATGGGTGCCATGGCCACTGCTGCACAGGCTGAAGACAAGGTACTGAACGTCTACAACTGGTCGGACTACATCGCTCCGGACACCATCGCCAAGTTCGAGAAGCAGACCGGCATCAAGGTCAAGTACGACGTCTTCGACAGCAACGAAACCCTCGAAGCCAAGCTGCTGGCGGGCAAGTCGGGCTACGACATCGTCGTGCCGTCCAACAACTTCCTGGCCAAGCAGATCAAGGCTGGCGTTTACGAAGAACTGGACCGCTCCAAACTGCCAAACTGGAAAAACCTGGACGAAGACCTGCTCAAGGCCGTCGGCGACGCCAGCGACAAGGACAACAAGCACGCCTTCCCATACATGTGGGGCTCGATCGGCATCGGCTACAACCCGGAGAAGGTCAAGGCCGCGCTGGGCGTGGACAAGATCGACTCGTGGGACGTGGTGTTCAAGCCTGAGAACATCGCCAAGCTCAAGAGCTGCGGCGTGAGCTTCCTGGATGCCCCGACCGAGATGATCCCGGCGGCGCTGCACTACCTGGGCAAGCCGACCAACAGCACCAGCAAGGAAGACCTGAAGGCCGCCGAAGATCTGTTCCTCAAGATCCGTCCTTCGATCACCTACTTCCACTCGTCCAAGTACATCGGCGACATGGCCAACGGCAACATCTGCGTGGCCGTCGGCTATTCGGGTGACCTGGAGCAGTCCAAGGCCCGCGCCCACGAAGCCGGCGACAAGGTCAAAGTGGACTACGTGATTCCGAAAGAAGGTGCCGGCACCTTCTACGACATGGTCGCCATCCCGAAAGATGCCGAACACAAAGACGCCGCCTACCAGTTCATGAACTTCCTGCTGCAGCCGGAAGTCATGGCCGAAATCACCAACGCTGTGCGCTTCCCGAACGGCAACGCCGCTGCCACCCAGTTCGTGGACAAGGCAATCACCAGCGACCCAAGCATTTATCCACCGGCTGAAGTGAAGAAACAGCTGTACGCGATCGCTGCACCAGATGCCAAGGTCCAGCGTGACATCACGCGTAGCTGGACCAAGATCAAATCGGGCAAATAACCCCGATGCGTGACCTCTGGGCCGGGTTTTTCCGGCCCAGAGCCAGTGAATGGCAATTGATGATTGCGGCATCGAAGCTGCGCAGGTAAGTTGCGCGCCGGTTTTGCGTGTGCGGCGGTGCTTGTAGCCAATAAGTACGCCGTCACCAAGGCACTGATTGTGAGGACCACCCACTTGTCTATTTCTGTATTACGCAAGGCCTTGATGGCTGGAGCGGGCCTGACGCTGGCATGCAGCGTCCAAGCGGCGCCTACGGTGCACTTCTACAACTGGTCGGACTATATCGGCCCGAACACGCTCGCGGACTTCGAAAAGGAAACGGGCATCAAACCCGTGCAGGACGTTTTCGATTCCAACGAAACCCTGGAAGGCAAACTGCTGGCCGGCAACACCGGCTATGACGTGGTGGTGCCGTCCAACCATTTCCTTGGCAAGCAGATCAAGGCGGGCGCGTTCCAGAAGCTCGACAAGAATCTGCTGCCCAATTATTCCAATCTCGACCCGGCGCTGATGAAACGCCTGGAAAAGAACGACCCGGGCAACCAGTACGCCGTGCCTTACCTGTGGGGCACCAACGGCATCGGTTACAACGTCGACAAGGTCAAGGCCGCGCTGGGCGTGGACACCATCGACTCCTGGGCTGTGCTGTTCGAACCCGAGAACATGAAGAAGCTCTCCAAGTGCGGTGTGGCCTTCCTCGACTCGGCAGACGAAATGCTCCCGGCGGTGCTCAACTACATGGGGCTCAGCCCCAACAGCACCGACCCCAAGGATTACGCCAAGGCCGAGCAGAAACTGCTGGCAGTACGCCCGTACGTGACCTACTTCCACTCGTCCAAGTACATCACCGACCTGGCCAACGGCGACATCTGCGTCGCGGCAGGCTTCTCGGGTGATGTGTTCCAGGCCAAGGCCCGCGCTGAAGAAGCGAAGAAGGGCGTGAACCTGGCTTACGCCATTCCCAAGGAAGGCGGCAACCTCTGGTTCGACGTACTGGCGATCCCCAAAGACGCCAAAAACGTGAAAGAGGCCCACGCCTTCATCAACTATTTGCTGAAACCTGAGGTTATCGCCCAGGTCAGTGATTACGTCGGTTACGCCAACCCGAACCCCAAGGCTGGCGACCTGATGGACCAGGCCGTGAGGACTGACGCTGCGGTTTACCCACCGCAGGAAGTGCTGGACAAGATGTTCGTGAACTCAGAGTTGCCGCCCAAGGTGCAGCGCCTGATGACCCGTAGCTGGACCAAGGTCAAGTCGGGCAAGTAATCATCCAGACCCGTTGCGGTACCTGAGACTCAGGCCGCACGGGCACAAAAATCTTGTTGGGAGTTTCACTCATGGCAGTTGCCTCCGGTGCCTATAAAAAAGCCCTCGAGGGTGGCCAGCAACCCAAGCAGGTGCTGGTCAAGATCGACCGGGTTACAAAAAAATTCGACGAAACGGTCGCCGTGGACGATGTGTCCCTGGAAATCCGCAAAGGCGAGATCTTCGCCCTGCTGGGTGGCTCCGGTTCCGGCAAGTCAACCTTGCTGCGTATGCTGGCTGGCTTCGAGCGCCCGACTGAAGGGCGGATCTTCCTCGATGGCGTAGACATCACCGACATGCCGCCATACGAGCGGCCGATCAACATGATGTTCCAGTCCTACGCGCTGTTCCCGCATATGACCGTGGCGCAGAACATCGCCTTCGGCCTGCAGCAGGACAAGATGCCCAAGGCCGAGATCGACGCCCGCGTGGCCGAGATGCTCAAGCTGGTGCACATGAGCCAGTACGCCAAGCGCAAGCCGCACCAGCTCTCCGGTGGCCAACGCCAGCGGGTAGCCCTGGCCCGTTCCCTGGCCAAGCGCCCCAAACTGCTGCTGCTCGACGAGCCGATGGGTGCACTGGACAAGAAGCTGCGTTCGCAGATGCAGCTGGAACTGGTGGAAATCATCGAGCGCGTGGGCGTGACTTGCGTGATGGTGACCCACGACCAGGAAGAGGCCATGACCATGGCCCAACGCATCGCCATCATGCACCTGGGCTGGATCGCCCAGATCGGCTCGCCAGTGGACATCTACGAGACCCCGACCAGCCGCCTGGTGTGCGAATTCATCGGTAACGTCAACCTGTTCGACGGTGATGTGGTCGACGACGCCGAAGGCCACGCGATCATTGCCAGCCCGGAACTGGAGCGCAAGATCTACGTCGGCCACGGCATCACCACCTCGGTGGAAGACAAGCACATCACCTACGCCCTGCGCCCTGAAAAGCTGCTGGTCACCACCAGCCAGCCAGACTTCGAGCACAACTGGTCGCGCGGCAAGGTCCACGACATCGCCTACCTGGGTGGCCACTCGGTGTTCTATGTCGAGCTGCCAAGCGGCAAGGTCGTCCAGTCGTTCGTCGCCAACACCGAGCGCCAGGGCGCACGCCCGACCTGGGGCGATGAGGTGTACGTGTGGTGGGAAGACGACAGCGGCGTGGTACTGCGGTCATGAAACCACGCAAGCTCAAGCGAGCCTTCCAGCGCTTAATCCCGGAGGGGCGGCACGTGGTGATCGGGGTTCCGTTCATCTGGCTGTTCCTGTTCTTCATGCTGCCGTTCTTCATCGTGTTGAAGATCAGCTTCGCCGAAGCCGACGTGGCGATCCCGCCGTATACCGAGATCTACAGCTACGTCGAAGACAAGGTCCAGGTGGTGCTCAACCTGGCCAACTACGGCCTGTTGACCGAGGATGAGCTGTACATCTCGGCCTACCTGGGCTCGTTGAAGATGGCCTTCTTCAGCACCCTGCTGTGCCTGTTGATCGGCTACCCGATGGCCTACGCCATCGCCAACGCCAAGAAGGAGACCCAGACGGTCTTGCTGTTGCTGATCATGATGCCGACCTGGACCGCGATCCTGATCCGCGTCTATGCCTGGATGGGTATCCTCAGCAACAACGGGCTGCTCAACGGCTTCCTGATGTGGACTGGGTTGATCGACCAGCCGCTGCAGATCCTCAACACCAACCTGGCGGTGTATATCGGCGTGGTTTATTCGTACCTGCCGTTCATGATCCTGCCGTTGTTCGCCAACCTGGTGAAGCATGACCCGAGCCTGCTCGAAGCCGCTTCGGACCTGGGGTCGAGCACCTTCAACAGCTTCTGGAAGATCACTGTCCCGCTGTCGAAGAACGGCATCATCGCCGGCTGCATGCTGGTGTTCATCCCGGTGGTGGGCGAGTTCGTCATTCCTGAGCTGCTTGGCGGCCCGGAAACCCTGATGATCGGTAAAGTGCTGTGGCAGGAATTCTTCAACAACCGTGACTGGCCGGTAGCCTCCGCCCTGGCGGTGGTAATGCTGGCGATCCTGATCGTGCCGATCTTGCTGTTCAACCGCAGCCAGGCCAAAGAAATGGAGGGCAGGGCATGAAGCGCTTCAGTTTCTCCAAGCTGATGCTGGTGCTCGGCTTGCTGTTCATCTACCTGCCGATGCTGATCCTGGTGATCTACTCGTTCAACGCCTCCAAGCTGGTGACGGTGTGGGGTGGCTGGTCGGTGAAGTGGTACGTCGGCCTGCTCGACAACACCCAGCTGATGGGTTCGGTGATGCGCTCGCTGGAGATCGCCTGCTACACGGCGGTAGCGGCAGTGGCGCTGGGTACCCTGGCGGCCTTCGTGCTGACCCGGGTCACCCGCTTCAAGGGCCGCACGCTGTTCGGCGGCCTGGTTACCGCGCCGTTGGTAATGCCTGAGGTGATCACCGGTCTGTCGCTGTTGCTGCTGTTCGTGGCCATGGCGCAGATGATCGGCTGGCCGCAGGAACGTGGCATCGTCACCATCTGGATTGCCCACACCACGTTCTGTGCGGCGTATGTGGCGGTGGTGGTGTCGGCGCGCCTGCGCGAGCTGGACCTGTCGATCGAGGAAGCGGCAATGGACCTGGGTGCCAAGCCGTGGAAGGTGTTCTTCCTGATCACCATTCCGATGATTGCGCCATCGCTGGCAGCGGGCGGCATGATGTCGTTCGCACTGTCGCTGGACGACCTGGTACTGGCGAGCTTCGTGTCGGGCCCAGGCTCGACCACCTTGCCGATGGAAGTGTTCTCGGCGGTGCGTCTGGGCGTGAAGCCTGAGATCAACGCCGTGGCCAGCCTGATCCTGCTGTCGGTGTCGCTGGTGACCTTCTTTGTCTGGTACTTCAGCCGCCAGGCCGAAGAGCGTCGTCGCAAGGCGATCCAGCAGGCGATCGAGGAAGGCGCGGCGGCCAACGCCTCGCAGCCACAGGTCAAGCGCCCGGCGCAGGTTGCAGCGTCGGCCTGACCCGGCCCTTTCGCGAGTGAACCCGCACCACAGGGTCACCACAATCTTCGGGTTTGTGGTGACCCTGCGGGAGCGCGAATGTCCCAATGCCGATTCAAAGCCATACGGCATCCCAGTGGGGATAGTCCCTGACACTTCTGACCAGGCCGGCCCGCAAGGGGTTGGCAACAATGTACCTGGCAACATGCACCATGCTCTCCTCCCGCCGCAGTGCCCGGTCCTGATACCCAGGCTGCCATACCGGATCATGCTCAACCCCTGCCTGATGCAGTACCAGACTGGACCTGGACTTGAACCTGCGCATCAATGTCCCCAGCGTCGTGCCTCTCAACTCGATCAGCCAATGCAGATGGTCCGGCATCAGTACCCAGGCCAAAGACCGGCAGGCATGTTCCTGATCGGATTGACGCAGTTGCTGAATGACCAGCCTTGCATGGTGGAAGTCTAGGAACAGTGGCTTGCGTTGGTGAGTCACAGTGGTCAACAGATAAAGCCTGCCGAGTTCAGAGTAACGGCCGCGCCGCAGCAGATGGGATTTTGCCCGAAGCATTGGTTTCTTCCTTGAAAATGACCTTTCCAAGGTACTGGCTGTGGTGCCCGGATAGTGCAACTGAATGGTTTCTGGATATCGCAGGTGGCTTGTGGGTGGCTGTACGGGCCCTTTCGCGGGTGAACCCGCTCCCACAGGCTAAGCGCCCGCCTTGAAGTCCATGCTGCACTTGTGGGGGCGGGTTCACCCGCGAAAGGGCCGGTACAGTCACCCACAAGCCAAGCGCCCGCCTTGA
>NZ_QLTL01000010.1:69314-116310 GCF_003269045.1 Pseudomonas sp. URMO17WK12:I7
GTCCATGCTGCACTTGTGGGAGCGGGTTCACCCGCGAAAGGGCCGGTACAGCCACCCACAAGCCAAGCGCCCGCCTTAAAGTCCATGCTGCACTTGTGGGAGCGGGTTCACCCGCGAAGAGGCCCGCACAGCGCCGCTGAATGCCCGGTTGTTCCTTACCAGTGATGTTTATCGAACCCTGAACTACGCTGACAGTCGCATCCCACGAATCATTTGCGCGCAAGCAAGGAGCCTGCATGACGTTGATGCGTCCCCTGTCGGTCATTTGCCTGGGGCTGCTGTACATGCTCACCGGCTGTAGCAAGGAAGAGGTACCCGAGACACTGCCACGTGTAGGTGTGCAGCAGGTCCAGCCCACCGATTTCGCTGCCAGGGTCACCCTGACCGGCGACGTGCAGGCGCGGGTGCAGACCGACCTGTCGTTCCGCGTGGGCGGCAAGATCATTTCCCGCAGCGTCGACGTCGGTGACCACGTCAAGGCCAACCAGGTGCTGGCGCGGCTAGACCCGAAAGACCTGCAGAACAATGTCGACTCGGCCAAGGCCGAGGTGTTCGCCGCGCAGGCGCGGGTCACCCAGACCAGCGCCGCCTTCGTGCGCCAGCAGAAACTGCTGCCCAAGGGCTACACCAGCCAGAGCGAATACGATTCCGCCGAAGCCGCGCTGCGCAGCAACCAGAGCGCGCTCAAGGCCGCCCAGGCGCAATTGGCCAATGCCAACGAACAACTCAGCTACACCGCGCTGGTGTCCGAAGCCGATGGTGTGATCACCCAGCGTCAGGCCGAAGTCGGCCAAGTGGTTCAGGCGACCATGCCGATTTTCAGCCTTGCCCGTGACGGCGACCGCGATGCCGTGTTCAACGTCTACGAATCGCTGTTGGTGGCGCCGCCGAGCGATGTCGGTGTCATCGTCAGCCTGCTGGACGACCCCAAGGTCCAGGCTCACGGCTTTGTCCGCGAAATTACCCCCACCGTGTCGGCGCAAAGCGGCACGGTGCAGGTCAAGGTAGCGCTGAAGGACGTGCCGCCAGGCATGCAGCTGGGCGCGCCGGTCACTGCAAGCACCAATGCGGTGGGGCGGCCGAGCATCGAGTTGCCCTGGTCGGCATTGACCAAGGCGTTGCATGAACCTGCTGTCTGGGTGGTGGGCGAGGGCGACAAGGTCGAATTGCGCAAGGTCGAAGTCAGCCGCTACCTGACCGGCAAGATCGTGGTCGCCAGCGGCCTGAAGGCTGGCGAGACCGTGGTGGTCAATGGTGGGCAACTGCTGCACCCGGGCATGCAGGTACAGAAGATCGAAGCCAAGGCCCAAGGGGGTGAGCTATGAAGCGCCTGCTGCTGATGCTGTCGGCCGGCATGCTGCTGGCCGCCTGCGGTAGCGAGGAAGAAGCCCCCGAGCCGATCCGGCCAGTGTTGTCGGTCAAGGTCGAGCCACAGGTGCAGTCGCAGCTGGGGCGCTTTGCCGGGCTTATCGAGGCGCGCTTCGAAAGTACCTTGGGCTTCCGGGTTGGCGGGCGCATAGCTCGGCGTTGGCTGGATGTGGGCGCACAGGTCAAGCCGGGCGATACCCTGGCCACGCTCGACCCTACCGACCAGCAGAACCAGTTGCGCGCCGCCGAAGGCGACCTGGCCAAGGTGCAGGCACAGTGGATCAACGCCCAGGCCGATGCCCGTCGCCAGCAACAGCTGTATGACCGTGGTGTGGGCGCCCAGGCCCAGCTGGATATCGCCCAGACCAACCTGAAAACCACCAGTGCGGCGCTGGAGCAGGCGCGCTCCGCGCTCAGCCAGGCCCGTGACCAGCTCGACTACAGCACCTTGCGCACTGACCACGCTGCGGTTATCACCGCCTGGCAGGCCGAAGCCGGGCAGACCGTTACTGCAGGCCAAGCCGTGGTCACCCTGGCTCGGCCAGACGTGAAGGAAGCGGTGATCGACCTGCCCATCGGCCTGGCCGAGCAGTTGAACAAAGACCTGACCTTCACCGTCGCCTTGCAACTCGACCCGACCATCAACACCACCGCCAGCCTGCGCGAACTGGAGCCCCAGGCCGACGCTGCCACCCGCACCCGCCGCGCCCGCCTGACCCTGGCAAGCACGCCGGCAGCTTTCCACCTGGGCACTGCGATCAGTGTGACCCTGAGCTCGGAAGTGTCCCCGCGCAGCGAGCTGCCTTTGAGTGCCCTGCTCGAGCGTGACGGCAAGACGCAGGTCTGGGTGATCGACACCCAGCAGAAGACTGTGGGCACCCGTGACGTCACCCTGATCGACCGTACTGCCGACAGCATTGTCCTGGCCTCGGGCGTGCAGCCTGGCGAGCGCGTGGTGACTGCGGGCGTGAACAGCCTCAAGCCTGGCCAGAAGGTCACCTTCGACGAGGATGCGCAATGAAAGGAAGCTTCAACCTGTCCGAATGGGCGCTCAAGCATCAATCGTTCGTCTGGTACCTGATGTTCGTCGGCCTGCTGATGGGCATTTTTTCGTACTTCAACCTTGGCCGTGAGGAGGACCCCTCGTTCACCATCAAGACCATGGTGATCCAGACCCGCTGGCCTGGCGCGACCCAGGACGAAACGCTTTACCAGGTCACCGACCGCATCGAGAAGAAGCTCGAGGAGCTCGATTCCCTCGACTACACCAAGAGCTACACCCGCCCGGGCGAGTCCACGGTGTATGTGTACCTGCGCGACACCACCAAGGCCAAGGACATCCCGGAAATCTGGTACCAGGTGCGCAAGAAGATCCAGGACATCCGCGGCGAGTTCCCCGCAGGCATCCAGGGGCCTGGTTTCAACGATGAATTCGGCGACGTGTTCGGCTCGGTCTACGCCTTCACCGCCGACGGCCTCACCCTGCGCCAGCTGCGTGACTACGTGGAACAGGCGCGGGCCGAGGTGCGCGATGTGCCCAACATCGGCAAGATCGAACTGATCGGCACCCAGGACGAGGTGCTGTACCTGAACTTCTCGACCCGCAAACTGGCCGCTCTGGGCATCGACCAGCGCCAGGTCATGCAGGCCCTGCAATCGCAGAACGCGGTGACCCCGGCCGGTGTGATCGAGGCCGGACCTGAACGCATTTCGGTGCGCACCACCGGGCAGTTTGCTTCGGAAAAGGACCTGAAGACCGTCAACCTGAAGATCAACGACCGCTTCTTCCGCCTGGCCGACATCGCCGATATCCAGCGCGGCTACGTCGACCCGCCATCACCGATGTTCCGCTACAACGGCCAGACCGCCATTGGCCTGGCCATCGGCATGAAGGCCGGTGGCAACATGCAGGTCTTTGGCGCGGCGCTGAAAAAGCGCATGGACCGGGTGATCGAAGACCTGCCGATCGGCGTCGGCGTGCACACCGTTTCGGACCAGGCCGTGGTGGTCAAGCAGGCGGTCGGCGGCTTCACCAGCGCGCTGTTCGAAGCGGTGGTGATCGTGCTGGCGGTGAGCTTCGTCAGCCTTGGTGTGCGCGCCGGCCTGGTGGTGGCCTGCTCGATACCACTGGTGCTGGCGATGGTATTCGTGTTCATGGAATACAGCGGCATCACCATGCAGCGGATTTCGCTGGGGGCGCTGATCATCGCCCTTGGCCTGCTGGTGGATGACGCGATGATCACGGTCGAGGTGATGGTCACACGCCTGGAAATGGGCGAGAGCAAGGAGCAGGCGGCCACGTTCGCCTATACCTCGACGGCGTTCCCCATGCTCACCGGTACATTGGTCACGGTTGCCGGCTTCGTGCCCATCGGCCTCAACGCCAGCTCTGCTGGTGAATACACCTACACGCTGTTCGCAGTGATTGCGGTGGCGCTGATGGTGTCGTGGGTAGTGGCGGTGTTCTTCGCCCCGGTGCTGGGCGTGCATATTCTCAGCAGCTCCAAGCTCAAGGCCCATGAGGCCGAGCCGGGGCGCGTCGGCCGGGCCTTCGAGCATGGCCTGCTATGGTGCATGCGCAATCGCTGGCTGACCATCATCGGCACCGTGCTGTTGTTCGCCCTGGCGATTTTCTGCGAGCGCTTTGTGCAGAACCAGTTCTTCCCTTCATCGGACCGCCCGGAAATCCTCGTCGACCTCAACCTGCCGCAGAACGCCTCGATCGAGGAAACCCGCAAGGTGGTCGACCGCTTCGAAGCTCGGATCAAGGATGATCCGGACCTGGTGCACTGGAGCACTTACATCGGCCAGGGCGCCATTCGCTTTTATCTGCCCCTCGACCAGCAGTTGCAGAACCCGTACTACGCGCAGCTGGTGATCGTCAGCAAGGGCTTCGAAGCGCGCAATGGCATGATGCAGCGCCTGCAGAAGATCCTGCACGAAGAGTTCGTCGGCATCGGCACCAACGTGCAATCGCTGGAGATGGGCCCGCCGGTGGGCCGGCCGATCCAGTACCGGGTCAGCGGTGCCAACATCGACGAGGTGCGCAAGCACGCCATCGACCTGGCCAGCTTGCTCGACCAGAACGAGCACATCGGCGAGATGATCTACGACTGGAACGAACCCGGCAAGGTGCTGCGCGTGGAAATCGCCCAGGACAAGGCACGCCAGCTGGGGTTGTCGTCGGAAGACGTGGCCAACGTGATGAACAGCATTGTCAGCGGCGTGGAAATCACTCAGGTCAACGACAATATCTACCTGGTCGACGTGGTCGCCCGCGCCGAGGACAGCGAGCGCGGTTCGCCCGATACCCTGCAGAACCTGCAGATTCTCACCCCCAACGGCACCTCGATCCCGCTGCTGTCGTTCGCCACTGTGCGTTACGAGCTGGAACAGCCACTGGTATGGCGCCGCGACCGCAAGCCGACCATTACCATCAAGGCCTCGGTCAACGGTGAAATTCAGCCTACCGACCTGGTGGCCCAGCTGAAGCCGAAGATCGACGCGTTCGCCAGCAAGCTGCCCGTGGGCTTCGAAGTGGCCACTGGCGGTACCGTGGAGGAGAGCGCCAAGGCCCAAGGGCCGATCCGCAAGGTGATTCCGCTGATGTTGTTCCTGATGGCGACCTTCCTGATGATTCAGCTGCACAGCGTGCAGAAGCTGTTGCTGGTGGTCAGCGTGGCGCCGTTGGGGCTGATCGGTGTGGTGCTCGCGCTGGTGCCGACGGGTACGCCAATGGGCTTTGTGGCGATTCTCGGCATCCTTGCGCTGGCGGGCATCATCATTCGTAACTCGGTGATCCTGGTGACCCAGATCGACGAGTTCACGGCCCAGGGCTTGTCGCCGTGGGATGCGGTGGTGGAGGCCACCAACCACCGGCGCCGACCGATCCTGCTGACCGCGGCGGCAGCCAGCCTGGGCATGATCCCGATTGCCCGCGAAGTGTTCTGGGGGCCGATGGCCTACGCCATGATCGGCGGGATCATTGTCGCGACCCTGCTGACGCTGCTGTTCCTGCCGGCGCTGTATGTGGCCTGGTACAAGATCCGCGAGCCACAGAAAGAATCCTGAAACCCTGCACCAAGCCCTGTGGGAGCGGGTTTACCCGCGAATGCGATGGTGGAACTACCGCCGCATTCGCGGCTAAACCCGCTCCCACAGGGCCTTTTGTTGTCTTCAGGTTGAGTCTTTTATTTTGGTTATATAAACATTCTTAAACAGTATTTTTAAGAATAACTCAGCCTCACTACTATTGCCCTCAAGCCAGGCGCAAACCCCTTCATACCTCAGCCCGGCACCCTCACTCCAAGGAGAACGAGCATGAGTGCATCGCTGCGTAGCATCGACGGTCAGGACGAAGCCACCATTCTGCGTGAGATCCAGAGCGCCCTGCGCGACCTGCGTTTCGGTGCGGTGGAAATCACCGTGCACAACGCCCAGGTCGTGCAGATCGAACGCAAGGAGAAGTTCCGCCTGCAACAGCCTGGCAACAAGGCCGGCTGATTCGCGCCACACCCTTCAAAACGAGAAAAATGCCAATCGGGAGCTTCACCATGTCCATCCGCCGTTATGCGCTCGCCGCGCTGGCCAGTGCTGTTTTTGCCGGTTCCGCCATTGCCAAGGACTACGAACTGCTGAACGTGTCCTACGACCCGACCCGTGAGTTGTATCAGCAGTACAACGCTGAATTCATCAAGCACTGGCAGCAGGCTCACCCGGGCGACAAGGTCAAGATCCAGCAATCCCACGGTGGCTCGGGCAAGCAGGGCCGTGCAGTGATCGATGGCCTGCGCGCCGACGTGGTGACCCTGGCCCTGGCCGGTGACATCGACGAAATCGCCAAGCTCGGCAAGACCCTGCCGGAAAACTGGCAGACCCGCCTGCCCAACGCCAGCACGCCTTACACCTCGACCATCGTGTTCCTGGTGCGCAAGGGCAACCCGAAAGGCATCAAGGACTGGGGCGACCTGATCAAGAAGGACGTGTCGGTCATCACTCCCAACCCGAAAACCTCCGGCGGTGCCCGCTGGAACTTCCTGGCAGCCTGGGCCTACGGCCTGAAAACCGGCGGCAGCGAAGACAAGGCCAAGGCCTACGTGCAGGAGCTGTTCAAGCACGTGCCAGTGCTGGATACCGGTGCCCGTGGCTCGACCATCACCTTCGTCAACAACGGCCAGGGCGACGTGCTGCTGGCCTGGGAAAACGAAGCCTTCCTGGCACTGAAGGAAGACGGTGGCGCCGACAAGTTCGACATCGTCGTGCCGTCGCTGTCGATCCTTGCCGAGCCGCCGGTGGCGGTGGTCGACAAGAACGCCGAGAAGAAGGGCAACGAAGCGATTGCCGAGGAATACCTCAAGCACCTGTACAGCCCGGCTGGCCAGAAGATCGCCGCCGAGAACTTCTACCGCCCGCGTGACGAGAAGGTTGCTGCCGAATTCGGCAAGCAGTTCCCGAAACTGGACCTGGTGACCATCGACAAGGACTTCGGTGGCTGGAAAACTGCACAACCGAAATTCTTCAATGATGGCGGTGTGTTCGACCAGATCTATCAGGCACAGTAAGGGCCAAGGAAAAGCGGGGCCGCTTCTACAAGGGATACGCGATCGTCTGTAGGAGCGGCCTTGTGTCGCGAAAGGGCTGCAAGGCAGCCCCAAGATTGAGAGTCCTGTACCGCCCCGGCATACCCGGGGCTTCGTGCGTTCAACCAGGGATATTTATGTCACGTCGTATTTCCCCCGTCATACCCGGCTTCGGGCTGACGCTGGGTTACACCTTGGTGTATCTCAGCCTGATCGTGCTGATACCGCTGGCGGCCATGTTCATCCATGCCTCGCAGCTGACCTTCGAGCAGTTCTGGAACGTCATCAGTGCGCCGCGGGTGATCGCCGCGCTCAAGCTGAGCTTCGGCACTGCCCTGTTCGCCGCCATCATCAACGGTGTGATCGGCACTCTACTGGCCTGGGTACTGGTGCGTTACACCTTCCCCGGGCGCAAGATCATCGACGCGATGATCGACCTGCCGTTCGCCCTGCCCACCGCCGTTGCCGGTATTGCCCTGACCGCCCTGTATGCGCCTGCGGGCTGGGTTGGCCAGTTCGCCACCGACCTGGGCTTCAAGATCGCCTACACACCGCTGGGCATCACCCTGGCGCTGACCTTCGTCACCCTGCCGTTCGTGGTGCGCACAGTTCAGCCGGTGCTGGCGGACATCCCGCGTGAAGTCGAAGAAGCGGCTGCCTGCCTGGGCGCGAAGCCTTTGCAGGTGTTCCGCTACATCCTCGCCCCAGCGCTGCTGCCCGCCTGGCTCACCGGCTTTGCCCTGGCCTTCGCCCGTGGCGTTGGCGAGTACGGTTCGGTGATCTTCATTGCCGGCAACATGCCGATGAAGACCGAGATCCTGCCGTTGCTGATCATGGTCAAGCTCGACCAGTACGACTACACCGGCGCGACCGCCATCGGCGTCTTGATGCTGGTGGTTTCCTTCATCCTGCTGCTGCTGATCAACCTGCTGCAGCGCCGCATCGAAACCCCTTGAAGGAGGCCGCATGTCCAGTTCAACCCTGAGTGCAAGCGCCGCCGCCAATGCCGCCCGGCGTGGCAGCGCCACTTCGCGGCGCATCCTGATCGGCCTTGGCTGGCTGGTGTTCGCGCTGTTCCTGCTGCTGCCGCTGGTGATCGTGGTATCGCAGGCGCTGAAGAACGGCTTTGGCACCTTCTTCGAGGCGATCTTCGAGCCTGATGCCTTGTCGGCGCTGAAGCTGACCTTGCTCGCCGTGGTCATCTCGGTGCCACTGAACCTAGTGTTCGGCGTCAGCGCCGCCTGGTGCGTGAGCAAGTACAGCTTCCGTGGCAAGAGCATCCTGGTGACCCTGATCGACCTGCCGTTCTCGGTGTCGCCGGTCATCGCCGGCCTGGTCTACGTGCTGATGTTCGGCGCGCAAGGCCTGTTCGGGCCATGGCTGCAGGACCACGACATCCAGATCGTCTTCGCCTTGCCGGGCATCGTCCTGGCGACCATCTTCGTCACCGTGCCGTTTGTCGCCCGTGAGCTGATCCCGCTGATGCAGGAGCAGGGCACGCAGGAAGAGGAGGCCGCGCGCCTGCTCGGCGCCAATGGCTGGCAGATGTTCTGGCACGTGACCTTGCCGAACATCAAGTGGGGCCTGATCTATGGCGTGGTGCTGTGCACCGCGCGGGCCATGGGCGAGTTTGGCGCAGTGTCGGTGGTGTCGGGCCATATCCGTGGCGTGACCAACACCTTGCCGCTGCACGTAGAGATCCTCTACAACGAGTACAACCACGTCGCGGCCTTCAGCGTGGCCAGCCTGTTGCTGATCCTGGCGCTCTTCATCCTGCTGCTCAAGCAGTGGAGCGAGAACCGTATTAACCGCCTGCGCCACAGCGCCGCGGAGGAATGATTCATGTCGATCGAAGTTCGTAATGTCAGCAAGCGCTTCAACAGCTTCCAGGCCCTGAACGCTATCAACCTGGACATCAACAGCGGCGAGCTGGTGGCCCTGCTTGGCCCGTCCGGTTGCGGCAAGACCACCCTGCTGCGCATCATTGCCGGCCTGGAAACCCCGGACCAGGGCAACATCGTGTTCCATGGCGAGGACGTGTCCGGCCACGACGTGCGCGATCGCAACGTCGGCTTCGTGTTTCAGCACTATGCGTTGTTCCGCCACATGAGCGTGTTCGACAACGTCGCCTTCGGCCTGCGCATGAAGCCCAAGGGTGAGCGCCCGAGCGAGAGCAAGATCGCCGAAAAGGTCCACGAACTGCTGAACATGGTGCAGCTGGACTGGCTGTCCGACCGCTACCCCGAGCAACTGTCCGGTGGCCAGCGTCAGCGTATCGCCCTGGCCCGCGCCCTGGCGGTTGAGCCCAAGGTGCTGCTGCTCGATGAGCCGTTCGGTGCGCTCGACGCCAAAGTGCGCAAGGAGCTGCGCCGCTGGCTGGCGCGGCTGCACGAAGACATCAACCTGACCTCGGTGTTCGTTACCCACGACCAGGAAGAAGCCATGGAAGTGGCCGACCGCATCGTGGTGATGAACAAGGGCGTGATCGAGCAGATCGGCTCGCCAGGCGAGGTGTACGAGCAGCCGGCCAACGATTTCGTCTACCACTTCCTCGGCGACTCCAACCGCCTGGCCTTGAGCGAGGGGCAGCACGTGCTGTTCCGCCCGCATGAGGTGTCTCTGTCGCGTCATGAGACCGAAGGGCACCATGCGGCCGAGGTACGCGATATACGCCCGCTGGGCGCGACCACGCGGGTGACCTTGAAGGTGGAAGGGCAGAGCGAGTTGATCGAGGCCGAGGTGGTCAAGGATCACGACAGCCTCACCGGGCTGGCGCGTGGGGAGACGCTGTTCTTCCGGCCGAAGGTCTGGCAGAAGGTGGCGGATATCTAAGCCATCCTGATCGATGAAAACCCGGACACAGTTCCGGGTTTTTTATTGCCTGCAAGCGTGCGCGATCCCGCGTAGGAACGGCCTTGTGCCGCGCAACGAGGGCCAAGCCCTCGCGACAATCTGATGCCTTACGCGAATATTTCATATGCCCGCAAAGCATCACCCTGACACCTTGAAAGCGCACCCCGCGAAACCCGCGGGCTAGAGCCAGCCTTGCAAAATAGATATTCAAAAATGATCTAACTTTAATTTTAAACATTACTTTCAGCGCTAAGCCCCTGCCCCCGATGATTCAGCCACACACCTGAATCAAGAACCCCAGGAGTTTGATCAATGGGTAATGTCCAGTCGGCCGTCAGGGCCTACGACCAGCCATGGCGCCCGGCACCGGGTGACCTGGTCGAGCTTGGACGGACACTTCGCCTGCCACTGGGCCAGCTGCGCCTGCAACGCACGCCGGTCAGTGGCCTCAAGCGCCGCGACAAGCTGGCGCTGGGCCTGCTGGTACTGGCCCTGCACGGTGCCGCCGCCTACTGGGTAAGCCAGGCCCCCACGCCTGCGCTGCCCGTGGTGCCACCACAGATTCCGCCCATGACCATCGAATTTGCCGCGCCCGCGCCGCCGGTGGTGCAACCGCCACCGCCAGCCCCGGCCCCGCCGGTGGTCGAGCCCCCGCCCCCGGTGATCGACGAGTTGGCCGCCAAGCCCAAGCCGAAGCCAAAGCCCGTGCCCAAACCGGTCGCCAAGCAACCACCCAAGCCGCAGCCCAAGCCGGTCGAGGCGCCACCACCTGCGCCGGTCGCTGCCCCTGCACCGCCCGCGCCACCCGCGCCGGCGCCGGTCACGCCGCCATCGGCCAACGCCGCGTACCTGAAGAACCCGGCGCCGGAGTACCCGCAGATGGCTCAGCGCCGTGGCTGGGAAGGCACCGTGCTGCTGCGCGTCGAGGTGCTGCCCAGCGGCAAGCCGGGGCAGATCCAGGTCCAGAAGAGCAGCGGCCGCGACGCCCTGGACGCCGCTGCGCTGGCCGCAGTCAAGCGTTGGAGCTTCGTCCCCGCCAAGCAGGGCGACGTAGCCCAGGCCGGCTGGGTCAGCGTGCCGATCGATTTCAAGCTTCGCTAACTTTTTTCGCAGAACACAGGAAGACACCATCATGAGCCTGCTGGCATCCCCCCTCGAATCCGTTGAAAGCGCAGTCATCTGGCTGCTGGTCGGTTTTTCCGTTGCCACCTGGGGCTTGGCCCTGGTCAAGGTCGCGCAGTTCGTGCGGCTCAAGCATCAGGACAAGCGCTTCCACCAGCAGTTCTGGGCGGCCTCAAGCCTGGACTCGGCCGCCGAGCTCAGCCACGAGCTGCCTGGCCCGGCTGCCCGCGTTGCCCAGTCTGGCTACGCCGCCATCGCTGTCGGGGATAGCCAGGCCAGCGACCTGAGCCACGCCATCAACCACCAGGACCGCCTCGAGCGTGCCCTGCGCCAGCAAATCGTGCGTGAACGCCGTTCGCTGGAAACCGGGCTGGCGGTGGTCGCCAGTATCGGCAGCACTTCGCCCTTCATCGGCCTGTTCGGTACCGTGTGGGGCATCATGGAAGCGCTCAAGGGCATCAGTGCGGCCGGCTCCGCCAGCCTGGAAACCGTCGCCGGCCCGATTGGTGCCGCGCTGGTCGCCACCGGCGTGGGTATCGCCGTCGCGGTGCCGGCGGTGCTGGTCTACAACTACTTCCTGCGCCGCCTC
Organism: Pseudomonas sp. URMO17WK12:I7; assembly: GCF_003269045.1. Lineage (NCBI taxonomy): Bacteria > Pseudomonadati > Pseudomonadota > Gammaproteobacteria > Pseudomonadales > Pseudomonadaceae > Pseudomonas > Pseudomonas sp. URMO17WK12:I7. Next base: position 80,826 of record NZ_QLTL01000010.1, read on the forward strand.
AAGCTGACGGCGGCCGACCTGGATGACTTCGCCCACGATTTCTACAGCCTGGCGCAGAAGAGTGCCTTCCGCGTGCTGGTGCACCCTGCCGTGCACAAGGCCCAGGCCGGCTTCACCCAGCCGGTGAAGGAGGCGTCCTGATATGGCCTTTTCGACCCAGGACAGCGACGAAGTCCTCAGTGAAATCAACGTCACGCCGTTGGTGGACGTCATGCTGGTGCTGCTGGTGGTGTTCATCGTCACCGCTCCGCTGCTGACCAACGCCATCCCGATCAACCTGCCCAAGACCGAAGCCGTGGCGCCGGTGGAACAGAAAGACCCGCTGGTGGTGAGCATCGACGGTGGCGGCAAGCTGTTCATCAACAAGGACGAGATCCAGCCGGAGCAGCTGGAAACCAACCTCAAGGCAGCCAAGGACAAGGATGCCGACGTGCGTGTGCAGCTGCAGGCCGACGATGGCGTGAATTATGGTGAAGTGGCGCGGGCCATGGCGGCGATCGAGCGTGCGGGCATCAGCAAACTGGCGGTAATAACTGCACGGTAATCTTCAACCTTCTTCAGGCAAGTGACTCTCGCAAGTGCGTTGGGGCCATATCTCTTGGCAGGGGTTGGCCCTTTTTTTTTCGCCGTAACGGCTTCAGCGCCTATTAGATCGAGCGCCGCCCGCGCGGCGCATCGCGGATAAATCCGCTCCTACATCTGTTTCATGCCAATCACGCCAGTGCCATGGTACGCACTCCTGGTGTGTCCCCTTCGATATCGAGCCGTACACCATAGATACGCGTGCGCTGGCGCAGAACTCACTGGCCCGAAACAAATGTAGGAGCGGATTTATCCGCGATGCGCCGCGCGGGCGGCACTCGATTTCACGGGCAGCAGAAAATTTTGGCTTGATATTTTGGTTATTAATAAATAGCTTCTTATTCCTTTACGGATATAACTCCCTCCTTATACTGGTCTCCAAGCACGCAAACTTACTGGAGGCGTCCCCATGCGCAATGAGTCGATTCGTTACCTGATTGTGCCGGGCTGGCAAGGATCGCCAGACAACCATTGGCAGAGTCACTGGCAGCGCACGCTGCCCAACAGCGCCCGGGTCGAGCAGCATGACTGGCTCACCCCAAAGCGCGGCGACTGGGTGCAGGCGTTGGAGCAGGCGATTGCTGCCGAAGGCTCGCCGGTGATTCTGATTGCTCACAGCCTGGGCTGCGTCACCGTCGCCCACTGGGCCGCACAGGCCAGCCCGGCCCTGCTGCGCCGGGTGCGCGGCGCATTGCTGGTGGCCCCGGCGGATGTCGAGCGGCCCACCTGCGCGCCGGCCCTGCGCAACTTTGCGCCGATCCCGCTGCAGGCGCTGCCGTTCCCCAGCCAGGTGGTCAGCTCCGACAACGACCCGGCAGTGAGCGTGCCGCGTGCCTTGTACCTGGCCCAGGCCTGGGGTGCCGAGGCGGGCCTTCTGAGCAATGCCGGGCACATCAACGTCAAGTCCGGCCATGAGCGTTGGGAACAAGGCTTCGCCTACCTGTATCGCCTGCAAAGCCGGGTCGAGCAGCGCGCATTGCGCCGCGCCTGATCGACCCCGACCGTTCACCGTTTGCCTGACGCCCGGCCACCCATGGCCTGGGGCGGGAGTTTGTCATGACTTTTCAAAACCCGTTCGGCCAGCCGCTGCTGACCTTCCCTGAACTGGACAAGAGCCCCCTGAGCATCCGTGCCAAGGCGCTGGTGTTCATCGACCCGCGCTCGCAGCAGCTGCGCCAGGCCCTGGAGCAGCTGGCGCCGCAACCGGTGCCGGTGCTGATTCGCGGCGAGACCGGTACCGGCAAGGAACTGTTGGCACGGCAGATCCACCGGGCCAGCGACCGCCCCGGCCTGTTCGTCTCGGTCAACTGTGCCGCCATCAGCCCTACCTATGCCGATGCCGAACTGTTCGGTTACAGCGCCGGCAGCCAGGGCGGCACTGCCAGCAGCCGCGCGGGCTGGTTCGGTTCGGCCAATGGCGGCACCTTGTACCTGGACGAGATCGCCGACTTGCCGTTGGCGATCCAGGGCAAACTGCTGGCGGCCCTGGAAAACCGCGAGGTTACCCGTGTCGGTGCGCAGCAACCGCAGCCGGTGGATGTGCGCCTGGTGGCTGCGACCAGCATTGATCTGGCGCGGGTGGTGAAGGCCGGGCGCTTCAACGAGCGCCTTTACCAGTACCTGCGCGAGGGCGCGCTGGAACTGCCGCCGTTGCGCGAGCGGCCAGGCGATATTCTGCCTTTGGCCGAGTATTTCGTGGGCATCTACAGCGTGCGCTTGCAGCGCCCGCTGGCGTTGATCAGCGAGGCCGCGCAGCAAGTGCTGGAAGCGCATGCCTGGCCGGGCAACACCCGTGAACTGGAGAACGTGATCCACTTCGCCCTGCTGGTAAACGATACGGACGAGCTGCTGCCACAAGACCTCGACCTGCCGAACCCGCGGGCTAGACGAGCTAATAAGCAAACTGGATGATGGCAGTTTGTTTTTGGAATAAGCAGCTAATTAAAAGATATTGTTACGGAATAAAAAATCTCGGTATCGTCCGCCTCACGCCCGCCGGTGAAACGGTTGGGCACCCGACTTCGCCATCCGCGATGGCCCAGATCCAGAACAAGGAACACCATGAAGAAGACCCTGCTGACCACTGCCCTGGCCGCCGCCCTGTCGTTCGCTGGCCTGGCATCTGCCGCCGAGAAACTGGTCGTTGCCGCGACCCCGGTGCCGCACGCCGAAATCCTTGAACTGATCAAGCCAACCCTGGCCAAGGAAGGTGTGGACCTGCAGATCAAGGTCTTCACCGACTACGTGCAGCCGAACGTGCAGGTTGACCAGAAGCGCCTCGACGCCAACTACTTCCAGACCCTGCCGTACCTGCAGAACTTCAACGAAGGCAAGGGTACCCACCTGGAAACGGTGGTAGGCGTTCACGTCGAGCCGTTCGGTGGCTACTCGAAGAAGGTCAAAAGCCTGAGCGAGCTGAAAGAAGGCGCCAGCGTTGCCATTCCTAACGAGGGCAGCAACAGCGGTCGCGCCCTGCTGCTGCTGCAGAAGGCTGGCCTGATCACACTGAAAGACCCGAAGAACGCCCTGGCGACTCCGAAAGACATCGCCGAGAACCCGAAGAAGCTGAAGTTCCGCGAGCTTGAGTCGGCCATGCTGCCGCGCGTTCTGGACCAGGTCGACCTGGACATGATCAACACCAACTACGCTTTGGAAGCCGGCCTGAACCCGGCCAAGGATGCGCTGGTGATCGAGGGCAGCGACTCGCCGTACGTGAATTTCCTGGTAGCCCGCCCGGACAACAAGAACAGCGAGGCCATCCAGAAACTGGCCAAGGCGCTGACCAGTCCTGAGGTGAAGGAATTCATCGCCAAGAAGTACCAGGGTGCGGTACTGCCTGCGTTCTGATGCGTTCGTCGTGATGTGAAAACGCCGACGCTTTTGCGTCGGCGTTTTTGTTTGTGGCTGGCGGGGAAGGGTGAGCTGGCCTCACTGGCCACTTCGCGGGTACGGGCTCACGCGGACCCAGCCCCACCCAAGGCCCGGCGCAGCGCTAGCAGCCACAGCAGTTGTTCGTTCGAATCAGGTGAGCAGGGGCTATTCATCATTATCGTCCTTGTGGGTGATGGCCTTGCAAGTCACGGTCTGAAGCTGTTTGAGAGGTTTGTTGGAGGAAAGTTTCGATAGCCCGGTCAGTGATATCAATATGCAATAAAGGTATTTATAAAAAGTTTTTTATACCTTTAGAGTCTACTCACCGCGCTTGGCGCATCGTTCAGACTTTCCCATGTCGCACTCTGCAAACCGGGTGTCGAGGCAACATCCATGACCTTCGACATCGCGTTCATTCTCAGCACATTGCCAGCATTCTTCAAGGCTGTCGGCGTGACCTTGCAGGTTGGCCTGTTCGCCATCGCCACCTCGCTACTGGTGGCGCTGCTCAATGCCACTATCCTGGTGCTGCGCACGCCTTACCTGCGGCACCTGGTCAAAGGTTATGTGGAGCTGGCGCGCAACACCCCCCTGCTGATCCAGCTGTTCTTCGTCTATTTCGCCTTGCCCAGCGTGGGCCTGAAGATTTCCGGTTTTGCTGCGGCAATCATCACCATGACCTTCATGGGCGGTGCCTACCTCACCGAGGTGCTGCGCGCCGGTGTCGAGGCCGTGCCGCGTGCGCAGCTGGAGTCGGGGCGTTCCATCGGGCTGTCGGAAGGCCAGTTGCTGCGCCATGTGATCCTGCCCCAGGCCGGCATCCTCAGCCTGCCGGCACTGTTCGCCAACTTCGTCTTCCTGCTCAAGGAAACCACCGTGGTCTCGGCCGTGGCGGTGCCTGAAATCCTCTACACCACCAAGAACTACATCGCCTTGTACTACAAGACCTACGAGATGCTCGCGGTGCTGACGCTGCTGTGTGTGCTGCTGTTCCTGCCGCTGTCGCTGCTGCTGCGCTACCTGGAAAGGAGGCTGCAACATGGCCAGTTCGGTCACTGAGCTGCTGCTGACGTCATTGCCGCTGCTGGCCAAGGGCGCGGTGCAGACACTGGCCATCTCGGCGCTGGGGATTGTCTTCGCAACGCTCGGTGGCGTGCTTTACGGCACGCTGGCGACGCTTGGCAACCGGTTGCTGAACATCGCCCTGCAGGTGTACCTGGAGTTGTTTCGCGCGATCCCGGTGCTGGTCTGGCTGTACCTGGTTTTTTTCGGTTTGCCGATCGTCTTTGCCCTGAGTATTCCCAGCTTCTGGTGCGCGGTGCTGGTGCTGGGCCTTTGGGGGGCCAGCGAAGTGGGCGAGGTGGTGCGTGGAGCACTGCAATCGTTGCCACGCGGGCAACGTGAGGCGGGGCTGTCGATTGGCCTGTCCGCCGGCCAGCTGTACGGCTACGTGTTATTGCCCCAGGCGCTCAAGCGCATGACGCCACCGACCATCAATATCTACACGCGGATCATCAAGACCAGTTCGCTGGCGGTGCTGATCGGCGTGGTCGAAGTGATCAAGGCCGGCCAACAGATCATCGAGCGCACCTACGAGTCGCTGCTGATCTACGCCGTGCTGTTCCTGTTCTTCTTCATCGTCTGCTATCCGCTGTCCGCCGCCTCGCGCGTGCTGGAGCGCCGCTGGGCTCACTCATGACCGCATTGATCGAATTCCAGGGTTTCAACAAGTACTTCGGCGCACATCAGGTGCTGGATAACGTCGACCTCAAGGTCCGTACCGGCGAGGTGGTGGTGATCCTTGGCCCAAGTGGCTGCGGCAAGAGCACTTTGCTGCGTTGCCTCAATGGCCTGGAAGAGGCGCACAGCGGGCACCTGCGCCTGGCGGGCGAAGAGCTGCTAAGCGCCGATACCGACTGGCGCCGGGTGCGCCAGCGGGTGGGCATGGTGTTCCAGAGCTATCACCTGTTCGGCCATATGAGCGTGATGGACAACCTGCTGCTCGGCCCGCTCAAGGTGCAGAAGCGCGAACGGACCGAAGCCCAGGCACAGGCCGAAGCGCTGCTGGCGCGGGTTGGCCTGCTGGACAAGCGCGACGCCTACCCGCGGCAGTTGTCCGGTGGCCAGCAGCAGCGCATCGCCATCGTCCGCTCGCTGTGCATGAACCCGCAGGTGATGCTGTTCGACGAGGTCACCGCAGCACTGGACCCGGAAATGGTCAAGGAGGTGCTGCAAGTGATCCAGGGCCTGGCCCGCGACGGCATGACCTTGCTCATCGTTACCCACGAAATGGCCTTCGCTCGCGCGGTGGCCGACCGTATCGTGTTCATGGAGGCCGGCAGGATCCTTGAACAGAGCGACCCCGAGAGCTTCTTCAGCCAACCGCGGACCGCACGCGCGCAGCAGTTCCTGGACAAATTCTCCTTTGTCGAAAGCCTGCCCAAGACAACACAAAAGGAACTGTCATGAAAACTGCCCCGCTTACCAAACTGCTGGCGCCCTTGTTCGGCGTGGCCCTGCTGGCCGGCTGCAACAAGGCCGAGGAGCCGCCCAAGCCAGCGGCTGCCTCGCCGGCCACCAGCTACCTGGAAACCATCAAGGCTCGCGACAAGCTCATCGTTGGCGTGTTCAGCGACAAGCCGCCGTTCGGTTTCGTCGACGCCAGCGGCCGTTATGTCGGCTTCGACACCGATATTGGTCGGCGCTTGGCCAAGGACCTGCTGGGCGACGAGAACAAGGTGGAGTTCGTCGCCGTCGAGCCGGCCAGCCGTATTCCGTTCCTGCAAAGCGACAAGGTCGACCTGATCCTCGCCAACATGACCGTGACCCCGGAGCGCAAGGAAGCGGTGGACTTCACCAACCCCAACTTGCGCGTGGCCGTGCAGGCCATCGTTGCCGACGGCAGCCCGGTGCAGGCGCTTGATGACCTTGCAGACAAGACCACCATTGTCACCACCGGTACCACGGCCGACATCTGGCTGACCAAGAACCACCCGGACTGGAAATTGCTCAAGTTCGAGAAGAACAGCGAGTCGTTGCAAGCGCTGGCCAATGGCCGTGGCGATGCCTATGCCCAGGACAACCTGATCCTGTTCAGCTGGGCCAAGCAGAACCCAGGGTACCGCGTGTTGCCGCAGTTGCTGGGAGAGGAAGCGCCGATCGCACCGGCCGTGAAGAAGGGCAATACCGAACTGCGTGACTGGGTGAATGCCGAGCTGGCCAAACTGGGGGAGGAGAAGTTTCTGCTGAAGCTGTATGACCAGTATGTGCGCAAGGAACTGAGCGATGACACCAAACCGGAGAGCGTGATCGTCGAAGGCGGCAAGTGGCAGGGTTGACTGCGTAAATGGGGCCGCTGCGCGGCCCATCACGACACAAGCCGCTCCTACAGGTAGCGCAAAGCCCTGTAGGCGCGGCCTCGTGTCGCAAAAGGGCTGCAAAGCAGCCCCAGCAATCTCAAGCCTTGCCAGGTAGCCAGTTCAACAAGAACTCATTGACCACCTTGGGGTTCTCCAGACTGGAGATATGCCCCGCAAACGGAATCTGCGCGGCCAGGCAGCCAATGATCCGCGCCATTTCGTTGGACTCTTCAGGCGGCCGCGGAATGTCCTGATCACCACAGATCACGATGGCCCGCTCACCGGCAATCGCGCATAACTGCGGCAACAGATCCGGCCTGCCAAAAATTACTCGCCCCATCGGGTCCAGGCTTTGCCGAATGGTTTCGGCGGTGCTCGCCTTGAGGTCGGCGCGAAACTGGTCGCGCACCTCGGGCACCGTCTGCCCACCGGCATGGAAGAAGATCGGCACTATGATATCCAGTAGCGCATCGCTGAAATAACCTGCAGCGCTTGCTGCGTCCAGCAGGGCGAAGTACTTCTGCCGGGTCGCTTCTGGCTCGGCGCCGAGGTAGGTGTCCATCAAAACCAGGCGGTCGACCCGCTCGGGGTGCTCGATGGCCAGTTGCGCACCCCACATGCCGCCGACCGACAGGCCGACCAAGTGGCACTGGCGGATGTCCAGCGCATCCAGCAGCGCCAGGTGCTGACGGGCCAGGGCGCTCATGTCGGTGGTGGTGGCTGGTGGGGCATCGGAGTCGCCATGGCCCCAGAGCTCAGGGACGATGACACGCCAGTGCTGTGACAGGGCAGCGATCTGTGGCTGCCACATGTCCGCCGACCACAGGTAGCTGTGACCGAGCAGTACCGGGAAGCCATGGCCCTGGTCGACGTAGCTCATGCGTGCGCCGTCGATTTCGATGAAGTGTTTTTGCATTGAAAGGGTCTCGGTTGAGGGCGTTGTTGAGTATTCGGAGTTGTGGGGCTGGACAGCAGCCATAGTGCTCATCCGCCAGGCACCAATCTCAAACTGCTCTGCGCCGGAATCACTCCCATCTGTGCGCGCTGGTACTCACCTTCGACATACCCCTCGGCCTGATCCGAAAAATGCTGGTCGAACGGCACGCCACTCTGCCCGACCGGGTTGCTGGTCAGTGCCTGCCCGGCATCGGCAAAGTCGATCAGGCGCCGGGTTGATGGCCCATAGGTCACCGGCCATGGCGCCGGGCCGATCTTCGCCGAAAGATTGTTCGGCACTTCATGGGTACCGGGCGCGGCGAATGGCCCAACGTTGAACAACAGGTTCAGCGGCTTCTTAACCCCAAGTGGGTGGTTGTGGGTCAAGGTATGGGCCTTGCCCCACTGCCAGCTGGCTGGGTCGCTGCCGATGGTGTCGCGCAGGTGTTTCAGGCTTTTCTGCCAGGCTGTGCGCACGACGGCGGTACGGTCGGTACGCTGGTTGCCACCGCGGGTATTCCACCAGGGCGAATCGGCATCCGCTGCCAGGCGTGGCAGGGCGGCGTCGATGGCGCGGGTGCTGATCAGTATCGGGAACCAGGTATCGCCCAACTCGTCATGCAGGGCCGCGAACGCCAGCTCGTAGAGGAACTGGTTGAACAACGTGGCGCTGGTGGAATCCAGTGGAGAGTCGCCGCGCCAGGCAGCCAGCTGTTCGACCAACTCCTTTTCCTCGTCACCTTGGGCGATCTGGCGCAAGGTCGCCAGCAGGGGCGCCAAGGTACGCGGGCCGTAATCGCTGGCCGTATCGAGCTGCAGCGCCTGGCTGTTATGCGTGTCCCATTTCACCTCCGGGTTGGCCAGCTGGCGATCAAGCTGGCGGCCGCGGTCGGCGAGGTTGTAGTAGCCGGGTATCGGCACGACGGCCGGTGGCTGGTAGTTGGCCGAGACGATATAGCCGCTGGCCGGGTTCTCCTGCTGCGGGTTGACGCTGAAGGGGTAGAAACCGGGTTTGTCGGCCTGGCGGCTGGCGCCGTCGAGGATGAACGCCGGGTTTACCCCGTCGGGGCGAATCGGCAGTTTCGCCGCGGCCCACCAGCCAATATCGCCACGGGCGTTGGCCCAGACGAAATTCAGCCCCGGCGCCTGCACCTTGGCAGTGGCTTCGCGCATCTTGCCCAGGGTGTCGGCGCGGTTGAGTTGATAGAACCCTTCGAGGATCGGGTTCTCGGTTTCGAGGAACGCCCACCACATGGCAATCGGCCGTGGCCCGGCTGTGGTGCCGAGAACTTCGTTGACGATTGGCCCGTGGGTTGAGCGGCGCAGGGTGATGGTGACCGGTTGCTCGCCTTTGACCGCAATCTGCTGCTCGTTTTTTTCCAGCGTCTGCCACTTACCGTCGATCATCACCTGGTCGGCGTTGGCAGGGTTGGTCTGTTCTGCGATCAGGTCGACGTCATCGTTCTGGAACATGGTCAGGCTCCAGCCGAAATCACGGTTGTGCCCCAGCATCGCGAACGGGTTCAGCGCCTGGAAGTAGCCATACAGGTTGAAGCCGGGTGCCGACAGCTCGGCCTCGTACCAGACGGCAGGTACGGCAAAACTGATGTGCGGGTCACCGGCCAGCAAGGGTTTGCCGCTGCGGGTGCGGCTGCCGGAAACGGCCCAGGCATTGCTGCCCTCGAACTGCGGGATGCCGGCGTCGATCAGGGCTTCGTGGCTGGCACGGGCCACGGTTTCGAGGCTTTGCCAGTCGGCAGCGGCCAGCGGCGTGCCGAGGGCACCCTGCGGTTGCCAGCCGAGGTCGAAGATGTTCAGGTATTGCGGGCCAAGCTGGTCGCGGATGTAGGTCAGCGCAGGTTCGGTGCGAAAGGCCGCAGCGAAACTGTAAGCCAGGTAGCCAGCGATGCTCAGGGTATCTTCGGCAGTGAACGGCCGTGGCGTGATGCCGATCAGGTCGAACTCCATCGGTTTGGGGTGGCTGGCCTGCCAGGCGTTGACGCCCTCAAGGTAGGCCTGCAAGGCTTGCCAGGCGGGCGATTGGTGGTCCTGGCGCTGGGCCATCAACGCGGCTTGTTCACGGATGCGCAGGCTGCGGAACAGGGTATCGGTGGGCAGCAGCTTTTCGCCCAGTATTTCGGCCAGTTCGCCACGGGCCAGGCGGCGCATGATCTCCATCTGGAACAACCGGTCCTGGGCATGCACGTAGCCCAGGGCGCGGTACAGGTCCGCTTCGTTCTGGGCTTGCAGGTGGGGCACGCCACGGGCGTCGTAGCGCACGCTGACCGGCGCCTGCAGCCCGGCAATGGCCACCTCGCCCTCGCGCTGTGGCAGCTTGCCGTGCACATACCAGTAACTGGCGCCAGCGGCCACGGCAACAACGGCCACGGCCAACAGGGTCAGGCTGCGCTTCATCGGGACTCCTTGTGCATTCGAGCGGAAACTGTGGTCCGATCATCGACGGATTCGCGAACAGAGCATAGCCCCCTGAAAGGAGTTTCCATGTCCCACAGCGAAAAACAGAAAATGCTGGCCGGTCAGCTCTATCACGCCAGCTGCCCCGAGCTGCAGGCCGAACAGATCGCCAGCAAGCACTGGATGCACCGTTACAACAACAGCGTCGAGTTGCTCAACGAAGCGCGCAACGGCCTGCTGGCCGAGCACTTCGGCCATGTCGGCGAGGGCGCGGTGATTCGCCCGCCGTTCTACTGTGACTACGGCTACAACATCAGCATCGGGCGCAACACGTTCATGAACTTCAACTGCGTGATCCTCGATGTAGTGCCGGTGCGCATCGGCGATGACTGCCAGATCGGCCCCAACGTGCAGATCTACGCGGCTGACCATCCGCTAGACCCCGAGGTCCGCCGCAGTGGGCTGGAAAGCGGGCGCCCGGTGACCATCGGCAACAATGTGTGGATCGGCGGTGCGGCGATCGTCCTGCCCGGGGTGACCATTGGTGACAACGCCATCGTGGGTGCCGGCAGTGTGGTGACCCGTGATGTGCCGGCGGGGGCGACCGTCGTGGGGAACCCGGCGCGGGTGCGTCAGCCGGACCAGGGGCAGTAGCAGCCCACGGCCAGCGTATTCGAGGCGGTGACCTTGCGCCCGGCCAACAGTGCTGTGAGGATCGGCTCGATGAAGCTGTTGCTGGCATTGCACACCGCGCCTTCGCTGTAGGGGCCGAAGTAGGCAAGGTTGCCCTGGCGGTCCCAGATGGCCACGGCAGGGGAGGCGGGCAGGTGTTCGCTGCCGGGCAGGTTGGCGATGGTTTGCAGGCTGGCGAGGTTGGCGGGCAACTGGCCGTGGCTGCCGGGCTTTTGCACAACGTGGAACGACACACCCTGGTCGGCGAACTGGGCAATCAGGTCGCCAAGGTGCTGCTGGTTGCCGACGTTGCACGGGCAGGCCGGGTCCCAGAAATGCACTACGCGGATCGGCCCGGGGCCGGCGAGCTCGGCAGGCAGGCGCAGCTGGCTGCCGTCGAACAGCGTGGTCTGGTTGTCGAACGGGCGCAGGTAGCGGGACTGGAAGGTGGCGTAGGCCTGCCAGAGCACGGCGACGCCAATTACCAAGGCGATTGCGATGCACATCTGTTTGATGAATCGAGTTTTCATGAGTTTTTCGCGGTCCCTTGTAGGAGCGGCATTGTGTCGCGAAAGGTCCGCACGGCGGACCCGGCAATATCGATGTGTTGATGAAATCCTGGGGGCGCTTCGCACCCCTTTCGCGACACAAGGCCGCTCCTACAGGCGGTCGGTGGTGTTGATCGGTGGCGAGCAAGCTTGCCACGACGCTAGCCAGAGCTGAATATCGCAGATCAATACTCGCTGCGCCGTGGATGTACCTGATGCCTGCTGCCTTTCACCCCGATACCTTGCGTGCCAGCCTTGCGCCGTTGGCCAAGCGTCAGCCGTTGTCCAAGCAGGCGCAGGACTATCAGCGCTTCTATGGCTTGAACCTGCCGACGCAGAGCTGGCTGGGTGGCTTCCAGGCGGCGGGCTTCGAGCTGGTCGGGCAAGTCTGGCTGCCCGAAAAGCCGGTAGCGACGCTGTTCCTGCTGCACGGCTATTACGACCACATGGGCCTCTATCGGCACGTGATCGAATGGGCGCTGAAGCTCGGCCATGCGGTAATCAGCTGCGACCTGCCAGGCCACGGCCTGTCCAGTGGCGAGCGCGCCAGCATCAGTGATTTCGCGGTGTACCAGCAGGTGCTGGACGCCTTGTTCGAACAGGCGCGAGGCCTTGAATTACCCCGCCCTTGGCATCTTTGCGGGCAGAGTACCGGCGGCGCCATTGCCGTGGATCACCTGCTGCACCAGGGCGAGCGCAGCCCGATCAATGGCGAGGTTATCTTGCTGGCGCCGCTGGTAAGGCCACGCTCCTGGCGCTGGTCGAAGTTCAGTTATCGGGTCTTGCGCCACTTCGTCAATGGCATCGAGCGGCGTTTCAGCGAGAACACCAACGACCCGACGTTCCTGCCTTTCCTCGAAGCCGACCCGCTGCAACCGCGGCGGCTGCCCACGGCCTGGGTCGGCGCCTTGATCGCCTGGGTCAAGCGTATCGAGGCGGCGCCGCATTGTGCGCGGCGGCCGCTGATCGTGCAGGGGGAGGCAGATGGTACGGTGGATTGGCCGTATAACCTTGAAGTGCTCAAGGCTAAGTTCAGCGAGCCGCAGATCCTGATGTTGCCTGAAGCCCGCCATCACCTGGCCAACGAGCGGCCGGACATTCGCCGGCGCTATTTCGATTTCATCAAGCAGCGCCTGGGCTGATCACTTGAGGTCGGCGCTGTTCTGGCCCACCGCCAGCCCGGCACGCACGGCGGCCACGGCGGCCTGGTAGTAGGCCTTGCCGTCTGGCGACTCGGCGAAGGTGGCGAACGCTTCCAGTTCGTCATCGGACAGATCGCGGTACACATACAACAAGGTGTTGTTCAGGTCTTCGCCGATCTGCCCCATCAGCCGCTGGCGCTGACCGTCGAGAAGGCCCTGGGCCTGGCTGGCGCCGAACAGGCCGGGGATCATCGAACTCAGGCTGTCGGCAGCCACCCCGGCAATCGCCAGGCTGACTTCGGCACCGGCTTCGCGGGCTGGCAGTGCTTGGGCCAGGTGGCCGATAACCAGCATGCGGTTGTCGCTGGCCTGGATCTTCGGCAGCCCCTTGGCATTCTTGGCCAGCTGGTCCTTGCGCGTGGCCAGCAGCTCGGCGGCGACGATCTTGCGCCCCAGCGGCGACTGGAAGAAGGCCAGTGCCGGCGCCGGGTTGGGCAGCGTGCTGCGCAGTTTGGCCAAGGCACGGTTGTCCATTGCCTGGGCCTGGAAGCGCTGGTTGCTGTTGTTGACCAGCGCCTGGTAAACCGCAGGCGGCAGGCTGTTGCGGTAGCGCTGCTGGGCGGCGCTCACGGCATCGGAAAAATGGGCGCGCTGGTCGGGCCAGCCGGCGGCCTTGTACAGTTGATCGAGGCTGTCTGCCCAGACAGGCAAGGTGCAGATCATCAGCAGAAGCAGGGAAAACAGACGGCGCATTCAGGACTCCTGTCGGCAGGTGGCTATTGTCCTTGGCCTTGCGCCATTTTGTCGAGCAATCCGAACGCTTCTCAGCCAAGTGGCGCTGTGCGCCGTCAGGGTGAATGGATATGATGCGCGCCATGCACATCTCCCCTGAAAACCCGATGTTTGCGGCCGTCGTCGACGATCTGGCCACCCATGGCTGGTCGCAGCAGGCGCTCTTTTTGCCTGCCGACCTGGTGCGCGCGCTGGCGGCCGAGTGCCGGCGCCGTGATGCCGAAGGCGAACTCAACCCGGCGGGGGTTGGGCGTGGTGATGCCCAGGAGGTGCGCGAGAGCATTCGCGGCGACCAGATCCAGTGGATCGACCCCGGCCAGGCCGAAGCCTGCGACCAGTACCTGGCGGCCATGGACCAGTTGCGTCAGGCCATTAACCAGGGCCTGTTTCTGGGCCTGGAGGACTTCGAATGCCATTTCGCCCTGTACCCACCGGGGGCGTTCTATCGCCGACACCTGGACCGCTTCCGCGACGATGACCGACGCATGATTTCGGCGGTGCTTTATCTCAACGAAGACTGGCAGCCGGAGGACGGTGGGCAACTGCGCATGTTCCTGGCGGATGATGTCGAGCACGATGTGCAGCCTATTGCGGGTTGCCTGGCGATATTCCTTTCCGGTGAGGTGCCGCATGAGGTGCTGCCGGCCAGGCGCGAGCGCCTTTCATTGACCGGTTGGTTCCGGCGCCGTGGCAATGACCTGTTCTGATCTGCCCAAGGTATTGGTGAGCGCCTGCTTGCTGGGGCAGCCGGTGCGCTATGACGGCCGGGCCAGCGGGCATCCCGATCTGTTGCAGCAGTGGCAGGCCGAAGGCCGTGTAGTGGCCTTGTGCCCCGAGGTGGCTGGCGGCTTGCCAACGCCGCGCCCGCCGGCGGAGATCCCCGGTGGGCAGGGCGCGCTGGTGCTCGATGGCGGGGTGCAGGTGCTGACGGTGACCGGTGAGGATGTCAGTGCCAAGTTTCTGGCTGGGGCGCAGCAGGCGCTGGCGCTGGTGCGCCAGCATGGCATTCGGGTGGCGGTGCTGAAGGCGGGCAGCCCTTCGTGTGGCAACCGGTTGACCTACGATGGCACCTTCAGTGGGGTGAAGGTGCCGGGCGAAGGCGTGACCGCAGCCTTGCTACGGCGCGAGGGCGTGCAGGTCTTCAGTGAGCTGGAGCTGGAGCAAGCGCGGCAGGCGTTGGCTCACCTGCCTGCATTGCCTTGAACCATTTCTGTTCAAGTTCCGCGGTGCGGCCGCTGTCCTTGAGACGCTGAAGCGCATTGTTCACCGCGCTTTCGAACGCCGGGTTGTCTTTCTGGAACGGAATCACCAGTTTCTTTTCACCAAATGCCTGGCTTACATCGAATGGGCCGTCCGCCTTGGGCGACTCGCTCGACGGCGTCAGGGCAATGTCGTACTTGCCACTTTCAACGCCTGGCAGAACTTCTGCCGCAGTCGTTTCGACGAACTCGGCACGTAGGTCAAGTTCGCGGGCCAGGTCCTGGCCAAATTCGATTTCAAAGCCGGTAAGGCGCTCGTCCTTCTTGAACGAATACGGCGCGTTATCAGGTTGTACGGCAATGCGCAATTCGCCCCGGTCGGCGATTTCGTCTATCAGCTCGGCCTGAGCCAACGGAGTGATCAGTACTGCCAGCAGTACGCCTATGGTCGAACGCATGGAGTGCCCCTTTTTTCTTCAGCAGATGAATAACTTTCGCCGCGGCTTTCTTCCTCGTCGCGGTCGAGCGCAGCCTATGACCTTGAAGCCTTGGCGAGGTTTAACCCTAACTGAAATATTGACGTCTGGGGGCCACAATTACCCCGGATGCATATTTCAACTATGGTGAATCATCGTCGCCATTCGTCTTATGGCTGCGTTTTCAAGTGAATCACAGGAGAAGTGAATGAACAGCCTATTTTCGCGTGCTGCCGTTGCCGGTCTGCTGATGGGGGCCTCGGTTTTTGCCGGCGCCGCGGATGCCCTGAAGAGCCAGGAGCCGCCCAAGGATGCCAAGGTCGTCATCGTTTCCCCGGCCGACGGCGCCACGGTGGACCAAACCTTCACCGTCAAGTTCGGCATCGAGGGCATGGAGCTCAAGCCTGCGGGTGACCAGACACCGCATACCGGCCATCACCACTTGCTGGTAGATGTGGATAAAGAGCCAGTGGCCGACATGCCACTGCCGACCAGCCTGATGCCGGCAGCCGGTACGGCGTTGCCAGCCGGGCCGCAGGTGCTGCACTTCGGCAAGGCGCAGACCGAAACCAGCATCACCCTGACCCCAGGCAAGCACACCCTGCAACTGGTGCTGGGTGACCAGTATCACGTGCCGTTCAAGCCGAGCGTCGAATCGAAGAAGATTACGGTCACTGTGAAATAGGCGCAGGGCCCTTCACGGGCAAGCGCTGCCAGAGACAAAAAAGGGAGGCCACCAGGGCCTCCCTTTTCATGCCGTCAGCGAACTTAGAACAGGACGCGCGAACGGATGGTACCTTTGACCTGTTGCAACTTTTCTTGCGCCAGGTCGGAGTATTCGGCGTCGACGTCGATTACCACGTAACCCACTTTCTCGTTGGTCTGCAGGAACTGACCGGAGATGTTGATGCCGTTCTCGGCGAAGACCTTGTTGATCTCGCTGAGCACGCCTGGGATGTTTTCGTGGATGTGCAGCAGACGGTGTTTGCCTGGGTGCGCCGGCAGGGCAACTTCCGGGAAGTTGACCGACGAAACGGAAGTACCGTTGTCGCTGTACTTGACCAGCTTCTCGGCCACTTCCAGGCCGATGTTGGCCTGGGCTTCTGCAGTGGAACCACCGATGTGCGGGGTCAGGATCACGTTGTCCAGGCCACGCAGCGGGCTTTCGAACTCTTCGTCGTTGGAGCGTGGCTCGACCGGGAACACGTCGATGGCGGCGCCGATCAGGTGCTTGTCCTTGATCGCGGCAGCCAGGTGGTCCAGCTCGACCACGGTGCCACGGGCGGCGTTGATCAGGATCGAGCCCTTCTTCATCGCGCGGATTTCCTTCTCGCCGATCATCCACTGGGTGGACGGCAGCTCAGGCACGTGCAGCGAAACGATATCGGCCAGGCCCAGTAGCTCGGTGAGGCTGGTGACCTGCACGGCGTTGCCCAGTGGCAGCTTGGTCAGCGGGTCGTAGAAGTACACCTGCATGCCCAGGTTTTCCGCCAGAACCGACAGTTGGGTACCGATCGAGCCGTAGCCGACGATGCCCAGCTTCTTGCCGCGGATCTCGAACGAGTTGGCCGCGCTCTTGATCCAGCCGCCACGGTGGCAGGAAGCGTTCTTCTCAGGGATGCCGCGCAGCAGCAGGATGGCTTCGGCCAGCACCAACTCGGCCACCGAACGGGTGTTGGAGTAAGGGGCGTTGAAGACGGCGATACCACGCTCGCGGGCCGCAGCCAGGTCGACCTGGTTGGTGCCAATGCAGAAGCAGCCGACGGCGACCAGCTTCTTGGCGCAGTCGAAGATTTCTTCGGTCAGTTGGGTGCGCGAGCGGATGCCGATGAAGTGGGCATCGGCGATCTTTTCCTTCAGCTCGGCATCCGGCAATGAACCGGTGAGGTATTCGATGTTGGTGTAGCCGGCAGCCTTGAGGGTATCGACTGCGTTCTGGTGCACACCTTCAAGAAGAAGGAACCGGATCTTGCTCTTGTCGAGAGAAGTCTTGCTCATCTGCGTAAACCTGTATCCCGGAGAAAAAATGGCGAGGACTGATGCCAGGCGCGAGGGCAGCCTTAGCATGAACAGCGGGAGGGCTATGCTAGCATACGCGACACAATCTGAGCTTATCCCGACAGGTGAAGAGTGCTCAGGGTGACTATGAATAAGTCGAGAGTTCCAGCGATGACCCACCCCGCTGTAATTGATGAACTGATGACCCTTGTCGACCCTGGCAAGGTCCTGACCGACCCCGCTTCCCTGGAAGCCTACGGCAAGGACTGGACCAAGCATTACCCGCCAGCGCCCACGGCCATCGTGTTCCCCAAGTCGGTTCAGCAGGTGCAGGCCATCGTCCGCTGGGCCAACCAGCATCAGGTTGCGCTGGTGCCGTCCGGCGGGCGTACCGGGCTTTCCGCCGGGGCCGTGGCGGCCAATGGGGAAGTCGTCGTCGCCTTCGACAACATGAACCAGATTCTTGATTTCAATGCGTTCGACCGCACTGTGGTGTGCCAGCCGGGCGTGATCACTCGTCAGTTGCAGGCCTTTGCCGAAGAGCAGGGCCTTTATTACCCAGTGGACTTCGCCTCCAGCGGCTCCAGCCAGATTGGCGGCAATATCGGTACCAATGCCGGCGGTATCAAGGTCATCCGATACGGCATGACCCGCAACTGGGTGGCCGGCCTGAAAGTGGTCACCGGCAAGGGCGAACTGCTGGAGCTGAACAAGGGCCTGATGAAGAACGCCACCGGCTACGACCTGCGGCAGCTGTTCATTGGTGGCGAAGGCACCTTGGGCTTCGTGGTCGAAGCGACCATGCGCCTGGACCGCGCCCCGCGCAACCTCACGGCCATGGTGCTGGGCACGCCGGATTTCGACTCGATCATGCCGGTACTGCATGCCTTCCAGGGCAAGCTCGACCTGACTGCCTTCGAGTTCTTCTCCGACAAGGGCCTGGCCAAGATCATGGCCCGAGGTGATGTGCCGGCCCCGTTCGCCACTGACTGCCCGTTCTATGCCTTGCTGGAGTTCGAAGCCAGCACCGAGGATGTGGCCAACGACGCGCTGGCTACCTTCGAGCATTGCGTCGAGCAGGGCTGGGTGCTGGATGGGGTGATGAGCCAGAGCGAAACCCAGCTGAAAAACCTGTGGAAGCTGCGCGAGTACTTGTCCGAGACCATCTCGCACTGGACACCCTACAAGAACGACATTTCCGTCACTGTTTCCAAGGTGCCGGCGTTTTTGCGCGATATCGATGCCATCGTCAGCGAGCATTACCCGGACTATGAAGTGGTCTGGTACGGCCACATCGGCGACGGCAACCTGCACCTGAATATCCTCAAGCCCGAGCACATGGGCAAGGATGACTTCTTTGCCTCATGCACCAAGGTCAACAAGTGGGTATTCGAGATCGTCGAACGCTACAACGGCTCGATCTCGGCCGAGCACGGCGTGGGCATGACCAAACGCGACTACCTGGGCTACAGTCGCTCACCGGAAGAAATCGCCTGCATGAAGGCAATAAAGGCGGTCTTCGACCCTAACGGCATCATGAATCCGGGTAAGATCTTCGCTCCTGAACAAAAGCAGTAATCAAAGGAGTCGGCCATGAGTTACCAGCACCAGTACGTAGACGGCACGCGCATTCATTTCCCGCTGGGCAAGGTGGTGTGCATCGGCCGCAACTACGCCGAACATGCAAAGGAACTGGACAACCCCATTCCTTCCGAGCCGCTGCTGTTCATCAAGCCGGGCAGTTGCGTGGTGCCGCTGGAAGGCGGGTTCAAGATCCCGACCGACCGTGGCTCGGTACACTACGAGGCCGAAATTGCCGTGTTGCTGGGCAAGCCGCTGTCGTCCAGCGCTTCCGAGGAAGAAGTGCTGGACGCCATCTCCGGCTATGCCCCGGCGCTGGACCTGACGCTGCGCGATGTGCAGGCCAAGCTCAAGGAAAAGGGCCTGCCGTGGGAGCTGTGCAAGAGCTTTGACGGCGCTTGCGTGCTGCCGCCGTTCGTTTCCGCAGCGTCCTTCGAAGATGTGACCGATATTCCGGTGCGCCTGACCATCAATGGTGAAGTGCGTCAGGATGGCAACAGCGCGATGATGCTCAACCCGATCGTGCCGATCATCCAGTACATGGCGGCGCATTTCTCGTTGCAGGCGGGTGACGTGATCCTGACCGGCACGCCGGCCGGTGTCGGGCCGTTCAATGTCGGTGACGAGCTGGTGTTGGAACTGCCGGGCGTCTGCCGCTTCGAGAGCCGGGTGCTCTGATTAAAAAGTCTGTCGCGGCCAATGTAGGGGCGGCCTTGCGTCGTGAAAGGCTCGCGAAGCGGCCCCAGCAATACTGGCTATAACGCTGACACCTTGGGGCTGCTTTGCAGCCCTTTCGCGACGCAAGGCCGCTCCTACACAACCGCGCTGGTGCGATTTACCGATTTTTCACACGCCATCCGGATAATGCGCGGATCTTCGCCCATCTCCCCAGGACTCTTGCATGCCAGCATCCACCAGCACCCCCGCATCCCCCAAGCGCCGCTTCTACCTGCGCTGGCCCTTCGGCCTGGCCGTTGCGGCGGTGATCGGTTATGGCGTGGCTGTGGCCATGCACTGGGATGACCGCGGCATGCTGTGGGTCAAGGAAGGCTTTGAAACCAGCGCCGAGCGCAGCGAAAGCGTGTGGCTGCCGGACTATCAGGTCGACATCGACGCCAAGGTGTTGCCGGGCATGGAAGAAGACGAAGCCTCCGACGTCGCCTTCAACCCGCGTACCCGCACGCTGTTCGCGGTGATGGGCAAGAACCCGTTCCTGGTCGAGCTCAACCTCGACGGCGACGTGCTGCGCAAGATTCCGCTGGTAGGCTGGAGCAACCCGGAAGGTGTCGCGGTGATGGAAGATGGCAACGTGGCGATCACCGATGAACGCCTGCATGACCTGACCGTGGTCAACGTGGACGCACAAACCACCTCGCTGAACCACGCCGATTTCCAGAGCCACGACCTTGGCGAGTCGGTGAAGCGCAACAAGGGCTTCGAAGGCGTGGCCTGGGACCCGATGCGCCAGCGTCTGGTGATCGGCGAGGAGCGGCCGCCGAAGCTTTACACCTTGAGCAGCGACGGGCGCAGCCCGCTGAAGGGTGAAAAGCAGGCGCTGGCCAGCGATGAGCTCGACCTGCGCAACCTGTCAGCCCTCGGTGTCGACCCGCGTACGGGCCACCTGCTGGTGTTGTCGGCCGACTCCAACATGCTTCTGGAACTGGATGAGCAAGGTCAGCAGGTCAGTTTCATGACTCTGCTGGGCGGTTTCAACGGCCTGGAAAACACCATTCCGCGTGCCGAAGGCGTGGCCATGGACGATCAGGGCAACCTGTACATGGTCAGCGAGCCGAACCTGTTCTATCGCTTCAAGAAAAGTCAGTAGCGGTGCTGGAAATTTCCTACATTAAGCTTTGCTTCAGTCGGCCATGGTTTGATTCGCCATCCTCACGTCGAGTCTCCTGTCATGCGTCGCTTGTTTCAGCTTTTATTGATCCTTCTGCTCGCCGGGCTGCTGCTCCTGGGCCTGGCCGCCCAGGAATTTCGCCTGTTCGAGCGTGGCTGGTTCAACCTCAAGACCTGGTGGCAGCCGGCTGAGCAAGGCATGGCCCTCGATCGCTACCAAGTAGTGGTGGAGGCACTGCCGGTTGAAGGGCTGGACGACGACCTTTCGGCACTGACCTACGACCCCGACCGCAAAACCCTGTTCACAGTCACCAATGCCCGCTCGGAACTGATCGAGCTTTCGCTGGACGGGCGCATTCTGCGCCGGGTGCCACTGACCGGCTTCGGCGACCCGGAGGCCGTGGAATATGTCGGGCCCAACAGCTATGTGATTAGCGACGAGCGGCAGCAGCGCCTGATCCGAGTGCGCCTGGACGATGACACGCTGTTTCTCGACGCCGCAGACGCTGAGCAGATGAGCCTTGGCATCGGCCTCAATGGCAACAAAGGGTTTGAGGGCCTGGCCTACGACTCGGCGGGCCAGCGACTGTTCGTGGCCAAGGAGCGCGACCCGATGTTGATCTATGAAGTGCATGGGTTTCCGCATCAAAACCCGGAGCGGCCTTACGCGGTGCACGTGGTGCAGGACCGCAAGCGCGATGCGCGCTTGTTCGTGCGAGACCTGTCGAGCTTGCAGTTCGATGAGCGCAGCGGGCACCTGCTGGCGCTCTCGGATGAGTCGCGGCTGGTGCTGGAGCTGGATGTGCAGGGGCAGCCACTGAGCACCCTGTCGTTGCACAAGGGGTTTCAGGGCTTGAGGGCGACAGTGCCGCAGGCCGAAGGGATTGCGATGGACGAGGCGGGGACACTGTACCTGGTCAGCGAGCCCAACCTTTTCTACGTGTTCAAGCCCGCTCCTGCAAAGTTGTAGGAGCGGGTTCGGCCGTTGTTACTCGGCCTTGAGGGTCTTGACGCCCTCAGCGGTACCCAGCAGCAGCAGGTCTGCCGGGCGTGCGGCGAACAGGCCGTTGGTCACCACGCCAACGATGGCGTTGATCTGTGCTTCCAGCTCCACTGGGTTGGTGATCTGCAGGTTGTGCACATCGAGGATCACGTTACCGTTGTCGGTCACCACGCCTTCACGGTACACCGGGTCGCCGCCCAGCTTGACCAGCTGACGCGCCACGTGGCTGCGGGCCATCGGAATCACCTCGACCGGCAGCGGGAAGGCACCCAGTACTGGCACCAGCTTGCTGCCGTCGGCG
Source organism: Pseudomonas sp. URMO17WK12:I7 (assembly GCF_003269045.1). Lineage (NCBI taxonomy): Bacteria > Pseudomonadati > Pseudomonadota > Gammaproteobacteria > Pseudomonadales > Pseudomonadaceae > Pseudomonas > Pseudomonas sp. URMO17WK12:I7. Next base: position 102,546 of record NZ_QLTL01000010.1, read on the forward strand.
ATGCAGATGAAAGTCTTGGCCACGGCCGCGACGATTTTCTCGCGTGTCAGGGCCGCGCCACCACCTTTGATCAGGTTCAGGTGCGCGTCGCTTTCGTCGGCGCCGTCGACGTAGAACTCCAGCTCGCTGACACTGTTCAGCTCGTAGACCGGGATGCCATGGCCCTTCAGACGCTGGGCAGTAGCCTCGGAGCTGGCGACCGCGCCATCGAAGGCGGTCTTGTGCTGGGCCAGGGCGTCAATGAAGCAGTTGGCTGTCGAACCGGTGCCGACGCCGACGACGCTCTTTTCATCCAGCTTGGGCAGAATGAAGTCGACAGCGGCCTGGGCGACGGCCTGTTTGAGTTGGTCCTGGGTCATGCGGGCTCCGGAATGGGGCAGGGCGGTAATGAAAGGAGCCTAGTATAACGGCTCGGGCGGCTTTGCTGTGGTCGCCCGACGTAGCGCTGGGGTAGACTCGCAGCCCTTGTCCCGCGGCCAGTGATGCTTTCCGATGCTCGAACAGTACGTCAAGAAGATCCTCACCTCGCGCGTCTACGACGTCGCTGTCGAAACCCCGTTGCACAGCGCCGGGCAGCTGAGCAAGCGCCTGGGCAACCAGATCCTGCTCAAGCGCGAAGACCTGCAGCCGGTGTTCTCGTTCAAGATCCGTGGGGCGTACAACAAGCTGGCGCAACTGACCCAGGAAGAGCTGGCCCGCGGCGTGGTCACCGCCTCGGCCGGCAACCACGCCCAGGGCGTCGCCCTGGCGGCCCGAGAGCTGGGCATCAAGGCCACCATCGTGATGCCCAAGACCACCCCGGAGATCAAGGTCGAAGGCGTGCGTTCGCGCGGCGGCAAGGTAGTGCTGCATGGCGACTCGTTCCCCGAAGCCCTGGCCTACTCGCTGAAACTGGTCGAGGAAAAAGGCTTCGTCTACATCCACCCGTATGACGACCCGCACACCATTGCTGGCCAAGGCACCGTGGCGATGGAAATCCTCCGTCAGCACCCGGGGCAGCTGGACGCGATATTCGTCCCGGTGGGCGGCGGTGGCCTGATTGCGGGTATTGCGGCCTATGTGAAATACCTGCGCCCGGAAATCAAGGTGATCGGCGTCGAGCCGGACGACTCCAACTGCCTGCAGGCCGCGATGGCGGCTGGCGAGCGCGTGGTGCTGCCGCAGGTCGGGCTGTTCGCCGATGGTGTGGCAGTGGCACAGATCGGCCAGCACACCTTCGACATCTGCCGCCTCCATGTGGATGAGGTAGTGACTGTCAGCACCGACGAAATCTGTGCGGCAATCAAGGATATCTACGACGATACCCGCTCGATCACCGAACCTGCTGGCGCGCTGGGAGTTGCAGGCATCAAGAAGTATGTCGAACTCAAGGGCGTGACCGGGCAGACCTTGGTCGCCATCGATTCGGGCGCCAACGTCAACTTCGACCGACTGCGCCATGTGGCCGAGCGCGCTGAGCTGGGCGAGAAGCGCGAAGCCATCATTGCCGTGACCATCCCCGAGCGCCCGGGCAGCTTCAAGGCCTTTTGCGAGGCCATCGGCAAGCGCCAGATCACCGAATTCAACTACCGCAAGCACACCTCCGACGAGGCGCATATTTTCGTCGGCGTGCAAACCCACCCGGAAAACGACCCACGGGCGGCGCTGGTGCAGAACCTGATCGATCAGGGCTTCCCGGTAACCGACCTGACCGACAACGAACTGGCCAAGCTGCACATCCGCCACATGGTCGGTGGCCACTCGGCAGGTGCCAGCGACGAGATCGTGCTGCGCTTCGAGTTCCCCGAGCGGCCAGGGGCGTTGTTCAACTTTCTCACCAAGCTGGGCGGGCGCTGGAACATCTCGATGTTTCACTACCGCAACCACGGCGCGGCTGACGGGCGCGTGGTCGCCGGCCTGCAGGTGCCGGAGGACGAGCGTCACCTGGTGCCGGCGGCGCTGGCCAAGATCGGTTACCCGTACTGGGACGAGACCGATAACCCCGCGTACAAGCTGTTCCTGGGTTGAGCGGCTAAGCTAGGGCTGATGGCCTTTTCGCGGGCTTGCCTGCGAAGAGGCTAACGGAAAATGGCCTGCGCAAGGACAATTGGGAAATGGAACACCTGACCACCCTCAAGACCCTTCACATCATCGCCACCGCGCTGTTGCTGCTGGGCGCCCTGGGCCTGGCGATCTGGACCGTGCGCGCCCGTCGCCAGGGCGATGCCGAGGCCTATGCCAAGTTGCTGCGTCGGCCGTTGGTGTTCGTCTGGCTGGTGATGGGGGTGTGCCTGGTGAGCATGCCGTTCACCGGCTGGTGGCTGGTGCACCTTGTGGGATGGCCGCTGGGGCAGACCTGGGTGCTGGCGTCCAGCGTCATCTATACGCTGGGTGCGTTTGCCGGCTGGTGGTTGCTGGTGCGGCTGAACCGGCTGCGCAAGGCTGAAGTGGTGGGGCTGCGGTTTACCTTGGCGCTGGCAGTGTTCAGCGGGGTGTGCTTCCTGTCCATTGCCGGGCTCATGGGTGCCAAGCCAGTCTGACAGCCCTGCTTTGCTAATGCCGGCCTCTTCGCGGGTGAAACCGCTCCCACAGGTACTGCGGTGCTCTGAAGGGCAGTGATGTTCCTGTGGGGGCGGGTTTACCCGCGAAGAGGCCGGAACAGGAATGCTCAATCCCTAAGAGAAATCACCGGCCAGCCACGTTTCTCGGCCTCGGCCCGCAAGTTCGGGTCCGGGTCCACTGCCACCGCATGCGTCACGCGCTCCAGCAACGGCAGGTCATTCATCGAGTCGCTATAGAAATAGCTGTCTTCCAGGTCGAACCCGTTCTCCAGCATCCAGCGCTCCAGCCGCGTCACCTTGCCTTCACGGAAACACGCTATATCGGTACTACGCCCGGTATAGCGGCCGTCGTGCGTCTCGCATTCGGTTGCCAGCAGCACGCGCACACCCAGGCGCCGGGCGATGGGCGCGGTGACGAAGCGGTTGGTGGCCGTGATGATCACCAACTGGTCGCCGGCCTCGCGGTGCTGCTGCAGCAATGCCAGGGCCTTGGGCAGGATGATCGGCTCGATGCAGTCGCGCATGAAGTCGCGGTGCCATTCGTCGAGCTGGGCCGGTTCGGTGGCGGCCAGGATTTCCATGGAAAAGGCCAGGTAGGCCTGCAGGTCCAGGGTGCCGTTCAGGTAGTCCTGGTAGAAGTCGTCGTTGCGTTCCTTGTATGCGATAGGGTCGAGAATGCCCCGCTCGCACAGGTAGTCACCCCAGGCGTGGTCGCTGTCGCCACCGAGGAGGGTATTGTCCAGGTCGAATAAAGCCAGGCGCATCGCGGTTACTCGTGTCAGCCATCGGGTAGCCCGCAGAATACGGAGTTTTCACCGCACTGCACATAAGCGTGGCGGGCGCGTTGCTGCGCTCGCAAGCTTTGTGGAACAATGCGGTGACATGCGTTTGCGAGGTTGCTGCCGTGATCGACCCGGATGGTTTTCGCCCCAATGTTGGGATCATTCTCACGAATGATGCCGGGCAGGTGCTATGGGCTCGACGGATCAACCAGGATGCCTGGCAATTCCCGCAGGGTGGCATCAACCCTGACGAGACGCCGGAAGATGCCCTGTACCGCGAGCTGAACGAAGAAGTTGGCCTTGAACGCGACGATGTGGAAATTCTTGCCTGCACCCGCGGCTGGTTGCGTTATCGTTTACCCCAGCGGCTGGTCCGCACCCACAGCCAACCGCTGTGCATCGGCCAGAAGCAAAAGTGGTTTTTACTGCGCCTGGTGAGCAATGAACAACGGGTGCGGATGGACCTGACTGGCAAGCCGGAATTCGACGGCTGGCGCTGGGTCAGCTATTGGTACCCGCTGGGCCAGGTGGTGACATTCAAGCGTGAAGTTTACCGCCGCGCCCTGAAAGAGCTTGCACCGCGTCTGCTGACGCGCGACTGACGACGGAGTTCGACCCCGAGCCATGCTCAATACGCTGCGCAAGATCGTCCAGGAAGTGAACTCCGCCAAAGATCTCAAGACGGCGTTGGGGATCATTGTCTTGCGCGTCAAGGAGGCCATGGGCAGCCAAGTCTGCTCAGTGTACCTGCTCGACCCGGAAACCAACCGCTTCGTGCTGATGGCCACCGAGGGTCTGAACAAGCGCTCCATCGGCAAGGTCAGCATGGCCCCCAACGAGGGCCTGGTCGGCCTGGTCGGTACCCGGGAAGAGCCACTGAACCTGGAAAACGCCGCCGATCACCCGCGTTATCGCTACTTTGCCGAAACCGGCGAAGAGAAATTCGCCTCTTTCCTCGGTGCGCCGATCATCCACCACCGCCGCGTGGTGGGTGTGCTGGTCATCCAGCAGAAGGAGCGCCGCCAGTTCGATGAAGGCGAAGAAGCCTTCCTCGTCACCATGAGCGCCCAGCTTGCCGGCGTTATCGCCCACGCCGAAGCCACCGGCTCTATCCGCGGCCTGGGCCGCCAGGGCAAAGGCATTCAGGAGGCGCGCTTTGTCGGCGTGCCGGGCTCGCCGGGCGCCGCTGTCGGGCGTGCCGTGGTCATGCTGCCGCCGGCCGACCTTGAAGTGGTGCCGGACAAGACCGTCGATGACATCGACGCCGAGCTCAAACTGTTCCACAACGCCCTCGAAGGCGTGCGTGAAGACATGCGCAAGCTGTCGGCCAAGCTGGCGACCCAGCTTCGCCCGGAAGAGCGCGCGCTGTTCGACGTGTACCTGATGATGCTCGAGGATGCCGCCCTCGGCGGTGAAGTGTTCGAAGTCATCAAGACCGGCCAATGGGCCCAGGGCGCCTTGCGCCAGGTGGTTGGCGAGCACGTCAACCGCTTCGAGCTGATGGACGACGACTACCTGCGCGAGCGCGCCTCGGATGTGAAGGACCTTGGCCGGCGCCTGCTGGCCTACCTGCAGGAAGCCCGCTCGCAGTCGCTGGTGTATGCCGACAACACGATCCTGGTCAGTGAAGAGCTGACCCCGGCAATGCTGGGTGAAGTGCCGGAAGGCAAGCTGGTTGGCCTGGTCTCGGTGCTGGGGTCGGGCAACTCCCACGTTGCCATCCTTGCCCGTGCCATGGGCATTCCGACGGTGATGGGCCTGGTCGACCTGCCGTATTCCAAGGTCGATGGCATCGAGATGATCGTCGACGGCTACAAGGGCGAGGTATTCACCAACCCCAGTGACGTGCTGCGCAAGCAGTACAGCGAAGTGGTCGAGGAAGAACGCCAGCTGGCCCAGGGCCTCGACGCCCTGCGCGAACTGCCGTGCGTCACCCCCGACGGCCACCGCATGCCGCTGTGGGTCAACACCGGCCTGCTCGCCGATGTGGCCCGTGCCCAGCAGCGCGGCGCCGAAGGGGTTGGCCTGTACCGCACTGAAGTGCCGTTCATGATCAATCAGCGCTTCCCCAGCGAGAAGGAGCAGCTGGCGATCTACCGCGAGCAGCTGGCGGCCTTCCACCCCCTGCCGGTGACCATGCGCACCCTCGACATCGGGGGTGACAAGGCGCTGTCGTACTTCCCGATCAAGGAAGAAAACCCGTTCCTCGGCTGGCGCGGCATCCGCGTCACCCTCGACCACCCGGAGATCTTCCTGGTGCAGACCCGTGCGATGCTCAAGGCCAGCGAGGGCCTGAACAACCTGCGCATTCTGCTGCCGATGATTTCCGGCATCCACGAGCTGGAAGAAGCACTGCACCTGATCCACCGTGCCTGGGGCGAGGTGCGCGACGAAGGCACCGACGTGCCGATGCCGCCGGTGGGCGTGATGGTGGAAATCCCTGCGGCGGTGTACCAGACCAAGGAGCTGGCGCGGCAGGTGGACTTCCTCTCGGTCGGCTCCAACGACCTGACCCAGTATCTGCTGGCGGTGGACCGCAACAACCCGCGGGTGGCGGACCTTTACGATTATCTGCATCCGGCAGTGCTGCAGGCGCTCAATACCGTGGTGCGTGATGCCCATGGCGAAGGCAAGCCAGTGAGTATCTGTGGTGAGATGGCCGGTGACCCGGCGGCGGCAATCCTGTTGATGGCCATGGGCTTCGACAGCCTGTCGATGAACGCCACCAACTTGCCTAAGGTGAAGTGGATGCTGCGCCAGGTGAACATGAGCAAGGCCAAGGAGTTGCTGGTCGAAGCCTTGAGCCATGACAACCCGCAGGTTATCCACAGCTCGCTGCAACTGGCCCTAAAGAACCTTGGGCTGGCGCGGATGATCGGGCCAGGGGCGAACAAAACGCTTTGAGTTTTTGGGGCCGCTTTGCGGCCCTTTCGCGACACAAGGCCGCTCCTACAGGGGATCGTGTATCTCTGTAGGAGCGGCCTTGTGTCGCGAAAGGGTTGCGAAGCAGCCCATGGCCCTCAAACCAACACCTCGACCTCCCCCAGATGCCCACCAAAGGGCCCGAAACTGCGCTCAACCAACCGCCTTCTGCCCTGATCGTCCACGATCAGCACGGTACTCGCCCGAGTGCCATAGTTCTGGCTGGCTATGAATACGCTCGACAGCAACTTCTCGGTCGCCACCCCTACGCCGGTCTCCGGTAACTCACCGTCTGCTGCCGGTTCGTTATCCGCCAGTAACGCCAGTAATCGCTGCGGGTCGGCCGTGTCCAGCAGCCCCTGCAACCCTGTCCGTGCTTTCACCAGCTTCGGCCACGGCGTATCCAGCCCAGCATTGGAAAGCCCGTACACACCTGCCTCCAGCAAGCGTGGCGCCACGTCCCGGGCATGCAGGTAGCCCAACTGATAGGCATCACCTACCAGCAGGTTGAACCCTGAATACTGCCCGCTGCGGCTGGCTACCTGATCGAGGTAGGCCTCCACCCCCAGTTCACCCTGCAGATACGCCGCCACCAACTCGCCCCGCGAGCGCGGCCCCAGCACCTGCCCGGGATCGCGAATGTTGGTCAGCGCCGCGAAGCGCCCCTGCGGGCCGATGCCCAGCCAGGTGCCACCGGCCTCAAGGTCGCGCCCGGCATGCACCCCGGGCGCATCCTCCCAGGCTCCCAGGGCCTGAGTCGGCCGGGCATAGAATTCGTCACGGTTGGCCGCGACGATTAGCGGCAGGGCATGCCCTGGCCGCCAGGCGAATACGATCAGGCACATAGATTGGGCCTCTGTGTTTTTGCCCACTGTACCCACTGCACGGGTGTCGATCCATCCTGTCAGAGAGTTCACTAGAGCCACGAGCCCGGCTTCCGTTACCATGCCGGATTGTTTTCTCGGGGAAGACGAATGGAATTCGTGCTTTATCTGCTGTTGGGCGCCTGTGCCGGTGTGCTGGCCGGGCTGTTCGGCGTGGGCGGTGGCATCATCATTGTGCCGGTGCTGGTGTTCAGCTTCACCCTGCAAGGCTTCGACGCGTCCGTGCTGACTCACCTGGCAGTCGGTACCTCACTGGCGACCATCGTCTTCACCTCGATCAATGCCGTGCTCGAGCACCATCGCAAGGGCGCGGTGCAGTGGCCGATATTCGCCTGGATGACCCTCGGTATCCTCCTTGGCGCAGGTATCGGCGCCAAGACTGCTTCACTGATCCAGGGCCCGCACTTGCAGAAGATCATCGGCGTGTTTGCCCTGATCATTGCCGCGCAGATGGCCCTGGACCTCAAGCCCAAGGCCAGCCATGGTCTCCCTGGCAAACCGGTAGTGGTCGGCGCCGGCGGGGTGATCGGCTGGGCTTCGGCAATCTTCGGCATCGGCGGCGGTTCGCTGACCGTGCCATTCCTGACCTGGCGCGGCCTGCCCATGCAAAAGGCAGTGGCCACCTCATCGGCCTGCGGCTTGCCGATTGCCCTGGCCAGTGCTCTGAGCTTCATGTTGCTGGGCTGGCACCAGGAACACCTGCCGCCTCACAGCCTGGGTTTCGTCTACCTGCCGGCGCTGGTCGGCATTGCCGTGACCAGCATGTTTTTCGCGCGCTTCGGCGCGCGCCTGGCGCACAAGCTGTCGCCACGCCTGTTGAAACGCCTGTTCGCAGCCTTGCTGTTCTGCGTCGGCCTCAGCTTTCTGATTTGAATCGAGAGGAAGTTCCATGCTGCCTTACCCGCAGATAGACCCCGTGGCCGTAGCCCTCGGGCCACTGAAAATCCACTGGTACGGGCTGATGTACCTGGTTGGCATCGGCGGCGCCTGGCTGCTGGCCTCGCGCCGGCTCAACCGCTTCGACCCAACCTGGACCCGCGAGAAACTCTCCGACCTGGTGTTCTGGCTGTCGATGGGTGTGATTGTCGGTGGGCGCCTGGGTTACGTGCTGTTCTACGACCTGCACGCCTACCTGGCCAACCCGACCCTGATCTTCGAGGTGTGGAAGGGCGGCATGTCGTTCCACGGTGGCTTCATCGGTGTGATGCTGGCTGCGCTGTGGTTCGGCAAGCGCAACAACAAGTCGTTCTTCGAACTGATGGACTTCGTTGCGCCACTGGTGCCGATCGGCCTGGGCGCCGGGCGTATCGGCAACTTCATCAACGCCGAGCTGTGGGGCAAGCCCACCGACGTGCCGTGGGCGATGATCTTCCCGCCGTTCAGCGACCCGGCCCAACTGCCGCGCCACCCGTCGCAGCTGTACCAGTTCGCCTTGGAAGGCGTGGCGCTGTTCGCCATCCTCTGGCTGTTCTCGCGCAAGCCGCGGCCAACCATGGCGGTTTCCGGCATGTTTGCGCTGTTCTACGGCATCTTCCGCTTCATCGTGGAATTCGTCCGTGTACCGGATGCGCAGCTCGGTTACATCGCCTGGGGCTGGCTGACCATGGGTCAGATTCTCTGCGTGCCGATGATCCTGGCTGGCCTTGGCCTGATCTGGTGGGCTTATAATCGCAAACCCACGGCGAAACCCGCCTGATTATTCCCACGGCAGGGGTGATCCCCCTGCCGTTTTTGTTACAGGTAAGCCATGAAACAGTATCTGGACCTGGTCCGCGACGTCATCGAGAACGGCACGCTGCAGAGCAACCGCACCGGCATCCGCACCATCAGCCTGCCGGGCGCCATGCTGCGTTTCGACCTGCAGAAGGGCTTCCCGGCCATCACCACGCGCAAGTTGGCGTTCAAGTCGGCGATCGGCGAGATGGTCGGTTTCCTGCGTGGCGTGAAGAACGCCGGTGAATTCCGCGAGCTGGGCTGCAAGGTCTGGGACCAGAACGCCAACGAGAACGCCCAGTGGCTGGCCAACCCGTTTCGTCAGGGCCATGACGACCTTGGCGAAATCTACGGCGTGCAATGGCGGCAGTGGCCGGGTTACAAGCGCATCCCGCTGAGCAACCCGGCGGCCATCGAAATGGCCGAGCAGGCGGGCTTCCGCCGTATTGCCCAGGACGAAGAGGACGGCGTAGCGTTCGTCATCCTGTACAAGGCCATCGACCAGGTGCGCCAGTGCCTGGACACCATCGCCAACGACCCGGGCAGCCGGCGCATCCTGTTCCACGGCTGGAACTGCGCCCAGCTCGATGAAATGGCCCTGCCGCCGTGCCACCTGCTGTACCAGTTCCACCCGAATGTCGAGACCAAGGAAATTTCCCTGACCCTCTACATCCGCTCCAACGACCTGGGCCTGGGCACGCCGTTCAACCTCACCGAGGGCGCGGCGCTGCTGTCGCTGTTCGGCCGCCTGACTGGTTACACCCCGCGCTGGTTCACCTATTTCATTGGCGATGCCCATGTGTATGAAAACCATCTGGACATGCTCAACGAGCAGCTCAAGCGCGAGCCACTGCAAGCGCCGAAGCTGGTGATCAGTGATCGTGTGCCTGAGTTTGCCAAGACCGGCAAGTACGAGCCGGAGTGGCTGGAAAAGATCGAGCCGAGCGATTTCAGCCTGGAAGGGTATGAGCACCATGCGCCAATGACGGCGCCGATGGCGGTCTGACAGGTCTCTATCGCCTGAAGAGGCCTATTCGCGGCTAAACCCGCTCCCACAGGGATCGCACAAGCGGCAGGCCTGTGCAGTACCTGTTGGGAGCGGGTTTACCCGCGAAGCTTTTGGCTCAATGTCCGTGGCTTCGGCCCACATGCGAATGTTCGGTATCCGGCACCGATACCGCCCCATTCGTCTCCAGTTGCTGCAAGATCGCGCACTCCGCCCCCTGCGCATTGCAGCGTCGACGCAGCTCCACCAGCTGCTCCTGCAACGCCACCAAACCATCGATCCGCGCCTGAACATGCTCGATATGCTCATCGATCAGCGCATTGACGCTCCCGCACGAGTCGTCGGGGCTGTCGCGCAGGCGCAGGAGGCTGCGGATTTCGTCCAGGGTCATGTCCAGCGTTCGGCAGTTGCGGATGAAGGTCAGCCGTTCGACGTGGGCCTGGGTGTATTGCCGGTAATTGCCCTCGGTGCGCGCAGGCTCCGGCAGCAGTTGTTCACGCTCGTAATAGCGGATGGTTTCCACGGCGCAATCGGTGGCTTTGGCCAGTTCTCCGATTTTCATGACGAAATCTCCAGCAATTGGCTTGACCCTATAGTGGCTACAGGGTGTTCACTTGGCAACAGGCTCAATTTAAGGATGACCCCATGAACCAGCCTGTCAGCCACGAACACAAGCATTCACACGACCATGCCCATGGCGATGAAGCCCATGCCCACGGTCACAGCTGCTGTGGTTCCAGCGCCGCGCCCGCGTTGGTGCAACTGAGCGAGAAAGCCAGCAGCCACGCCCGTCTCAGCCGTTTTCGCATCGACGCCATGGATTGCCCTACCGAGCAGACCCTGATCCAGGACAAGCTGGGCAAGCTGGCGGGCATCGAGCAGCTGGAATTCAACCTGATCAACCGCGTGCTTGGCGTGCGCCACACCTTGAGCGACACGGGTGAAATCGAGCGCGCCATCGACAGCCTGGGCATGAAGGCCGAACCGCTGGCCGCCGAGGACGATGGCAGCGCCACTGCAGCCCAGCCGCACAAGACCCGCTGGTTGCCGCTGGCCTTGTCGGGTATTGCCGCGATCGCCGCCGAAGTCGTGCACTTCGCCAACCTCGCGCCGCAGTGGCTGGTTGCCGCGCTCGCACTGGTGGCAATCATCGGTTGCGGCCTGGGCACCTACAAGAAGGGCTGGATCGCCCTGAAGAACCGCAACCTCAACATCAATGCGCTGATGAGCATTGCCGTGACCGGCGCCGTGCTGATTGGCCAGTGGCCGGAAGCGGCCATGGTCATGGTGCTGTTCACCGTCGCCGAACTGATCGAGGCGCGCTCGCTGGACCGTGCGCGCAATGCCATTGGCGGGCTGATGCAACTGGCCCCGGACATGGCAACGGTGCAGCAGGCCGATGGCCAGTGGCGTGAGGTAGAGGTGCGCGCGGTGGCTATCGGTACCGTGGTACGGGTGCGCCCGGGTGAACGCATCGGCCTGGATGGCGAAGTGGTCAGCGGGCAGTCCAGCGTCGATCAGGCGCCGATCACCGGCGAAAGCCTGCCCGTGGAAAAGGCAGCGGGGGACAAGCTGTTCGCCGGTACCATCAACCAGGCCGGTGCCTTGGAGTACCGGGTAACGGCGGCCGCCGGGCAGTCGACCCTGGCGCGCATCATCAAGGCCGTCGAAGAAGCACAGGGGGCGCGTGCGCCTACCCAGCGCTTCGTCGACCAGTTTTCTCGCATCTACACCCCAGTGGTGTTCGCCGTGGCCCTGGCGGTGGCAGTGATTGCGCCGTTGTTCATGGCCGGGGCCTGGTTCGACTGGGTGTATCGAGCGCTGGTGCTGCTGGTGGTGGCCTGCCCATGTGCGCTGGTCATCTCTACCCCGGTGACCATCGTCAGCGGTTTGGCGGCTGCGGCACGCAAGGGCATCCTGATCAAGGGCGGGGTATACCTGGAAGGCGGGCGCAAGCTGGACGTCCTGGCCCTGGACAAGACCGGCACCATCACCCACGGTAAACCGGTGCAAACCGACACCAAAGTGCTCGACCCCCTGTTCGAAGACCGCGCCCAGGCGTTGGCGGCGAGCCTGGCTGACCGTTCAGATCACCCAGTATCGAGTGCCATCGCCCAGTTTGCCAAGGCGCAGAACCTGCCGCTGAGCGAGGTCAGTGAATTCGCGGCCCTTGCAGGTCGCGGCGTGCGTGGTGAAATCGACGGCGAAACCTACCACCTGGGCAACCACCGGCTAGTCGAGGAGCTGGGCCTGTGTTCGGCAGAGCTGGAAGCACAGCTGGATGCACTGGAGCGCCAGGGCAAGACCGTGGTCCTGCTGCTCGACCGTTCCGGGCCGTTGGCACTGTTCGCCGTGGCCGACACGGTCAAGGACAGCAGCCGCCAGGCAATCGCCGAGCTGCACGCGCTGGGCATCAAGACCGTCATGTTGACCGGCGACAATCCTCACACCGCCCAGGCCATCGCCGCGCAGGTGGGCATCGACCGCGCCGAGGGCAACCTGCTGCCGGCCGACAAGCTGCGCAGCATCGAGCAGCTGTATGCCGAAGGGCACCGGGTCGGCATGGTTGGTGATGGCATCAACGACGCGCCAGCCCTGGCCCGTGCCGAAATCGGCTTCGCCATGGCAGCGGCCGGTACCGACACGGCGATCGAGACCGCCGATGTGGCGTTGATGGATGATGACTTGCGCAAGATCCCGGCGTTCGTCAGGCTGTCGCGCCAAAGTGCGGCGATCCTGACGCAGAACATCGTTCTGGCGCTAGGTATCAAGGCGATATTCCTGGCAATCACCTTTGCCGGCATGGCCACCCTGTGGATGGCGGTTTTCGCTGACATGGGCGTGAGCCTGCTGGTGGTGTTCAACGGTCTGCGCCTGCTGCGCAAATGAGGTCCTGCAATGCTGAGTGCCGAGCTCAAAGCCTTCTACATGGTGGCCCGCCTGGGCAGCATCACCCTGGCGGCGAAGAAGCTCGGGCTCAGCCAGCCCACGGTGACCACGCAGATCCGCAACCTCGAAAGCCACTATGCCGTGGCGCTGTTCTACCGCGGTGGCCGGCGCCTGGTGCTGAGCGAGGAGGGCGTGCGCCTGCTGCCGATGGTCAAGGCGCTGTTGCAGCAGGAGGCTGACATCGAGTTCGAGTTGCGTAACTGCGGCCAGGCCCAGGGCAGCTTGCGCATTGCCGCTACTGCGCCGTATTACATCCTCGACCTGGTGAAGATCTTCCGCGAGCGCCTGCCCCAGGTCGAGGTGATGGTGGAAATCGGCAACTCCCAGCAGGTGCTGGAGATGCTCGAAGACTACCGGGTGGATATCGCCGCGTCGTCGCAGTTGGTGGAGGATGCACGGTTGGTGCGCCGGGTGCTCGGCAGCGACCCGCTGGTGGTGGCGGTGCACCGCAATCATCCGCTGGCGCATCGGCAGGCGGTGTCTATCGAAGTGGTGGCAGGGCATTGCCTGCTGATGCGCGAGAAGGGCTCGACCACGCGCATGTTGACCGAGCAGATGATGCTGGATGCCGGGGTCAAGGCGGGGGCGTTGCTGGAGATCGGCAGCCGTGAGTCGATCCGCGAGGCGGTGCTGCGAAATATCGGCATCAGCGTGATTGCCCGCCACGAGGTGCCGCACAATCCGGAGCTGCGGGTGCTGGCGTTGGAGAATGCGCCGGTGATGCATGAGTATCTGTATTGCCTGAAGGAGCGGCGCCAGGCCCGCTTGCCGGCAGCATTCCTGGGCGTGGCGCAGGAAGTGGTGGGTTCGCAGTTCTGAATCGGTGTTGGTTTCTTCGCGGGTAAACCCGCTCCCACAGGTACTGTGCAGGCTTCAAGCACTAAAGAGACCTTGTGGGAGCGGTACTGCGCAGGCTTCAAGCACTAAAGAGATCTTGTGGGAGCGGTACTGCGCAGGCTTCAAGCACTA
>NZ_QLTL01000010.1:116490-262983 GCF_003269045.1 Pseudomonas sp. URMO17WK12:I7
AGCGGTACTGCGCAGGCTTCAAGCACTAGAGAGATCCTGTGGGAGCGGGTTTACCCGCGAATAGGCCCTCGCGGCCACTACCAAATCTGCCTATACCACTATCAGCGGCTTTTGCCCAAAAGCCACAGAACCTTCGCACAGCCTTCCTAGCATGGCCCTCACTTGTTCGATGAGGCCTTGCCATGAACCACGCCACCCCGGGCGCACAGATGAAAGTGCGCGGTATCCACAAACGTTTCGGTGCCTTCACGGCGCTGAACAATGTGTCCCTGGACATCGCCGCCGGTGAGCTGGTGTGCCTGCTTGGCCCGTCCGGTTGCGGCAAGACCACCCTGCTGCGCTGCATCGCAGGCCTTGAGCGCCAGGACCGTGGCACGCTGTACATCGGTGAGCGCGACATCTCCGAACTGCCACCCCAGGCCCGGGACTACGGAATCCTGTTCCAGTCCTACGCACTGTTCCCCAACCTTAGCGTTGAAGCCAACATTGCTTACGGCCTGACCGGCAGCAGCCGCGACGAGAGCCGCCAGCGCGTGGCGGAAATGCTTGAGCTGGTTGGCCTGTCCGGTAGCGAAAAGAAGTATCCCGGCCAGCTGTCCGGCGGCCAGCAACAGCGTGTGGCCCTGGCCCGTGCGCTGGCGCCGTCGCCGTCGCTGCTGCTGCTCGACGAACCGATGTCAGCACTGGATGCCCGCGTGCGTGAGCACTTGTGTACCGAGCTGCGCCAGCTGCAGCGCCAGCTGGGTATCACCACGTTGATGGTCACCCACAACCAGGACGAAGCCATGCTCATGGCTGACCGCATCGCGGTGATGAACAACGGCCAGGTCGAGCAATACGCGACCCCGCAGGAAATCTACGACCAGCCAGCCACGCCGTTCGTCGCCGAATTCGTCGGCCAAGGCAACTGGCTGCCGTTCCAGCGCAGTAGCGAGAGCCACGCCCAGGTCGGCGCCATGAGCATGCGCCTGGCAACCAACGCGGGTAGTGCCCGCAGTGGTCGACTGTTCTGCCGCCCAGAGGCAATCACCGTGAACCCGGTGGTGCATGAGGAGAACCTGTTCCCGGCCAAGGTCCGCGAAATCACCTTCCTTGGCAACCGCTGCCGCATGAGCTTCGAGCTCGAGGCGCTGCCGGGCCATGCCCTGCTCGCCGAACTTGCGCCCGAAGCCATGCCGCCTCTGGGCTCGCAGGACATCTGGGTGGCGCTGCCACCGCAGAGCCTGCAGGTGTTTGCCTGAGATGGCCGCGCCAATGTCTTTACCGCTGACCCCGACCAAGGATGCGCGACGCGGTGACGTCGCCCTGGGTGACCGCCTGTTCGTTGTCGGTGGCAAGAGCCTGCTGCTGATTCTTCTGCTGCTGGCCGTGGTGATGCCACTGCTGGCCATTTTCTGGAAAGGCTTCAGCGCTGAAGCCGGCCAGGGCGGTGGCGTATTGGCTGCCCGCGAACTGTTCGCCAGCGAAAACTTTCACTGGCTGCTCGGCAACAGCCTGTCGGTGGCCTTTACCGTGGCGGCGATCGTGGTGCCGTTGGCCTACCTCTTCGCCTACGCCTTGCAGCGCACGCTGATCCCGGCCAAGGGCCTGTGGCGCGGCATCTCGCTGCTGCCGTTGCTGGCGCCGTCGATGCTACCGGCGATTGCCCTGGTCTATCTTTTCGGCAACCAAGGCCTGTTGCGCAGCCTGCTCAGCCACAATATTTATGGCTTCTGGGGCATTGTCCTGGGCGAGGCCATCTACACCTTCCCCCATGCGTTGATGATCCTGCTCTCGGCTTTGTCGCTGGCCGACGCGCGGCTGTTCGACGCGGCGTCGAGCATGGGGGCCGGGCCGTGGCGGGCATTTCTCAGCATCACTTGGCCAGCCACGCGTCAGGCGGTGTTCGCCGCGTTTTGCCTGGTATTCACCTTGACCATCACCGATTTCGGCGTGCCGGTCGTGGTGGGCGGCGATTATCAGGTGCTGGCGCTGGAGGCCTACAAGGCGGTTGTCGGCCAGCAGCAGTTCGGCCGTGGCGCGTTGATCGGCATGGTATTGCTGCTGCCGGCGCTGTTCAGCTTCGGCGTCGATGCCTGGCTGCGTCGGCGCCAGGGCGAGGCGATGAGCGGCCGAGCCCAGGTGTTCGAGCCCAAGCCGTCGCGCTGCCGTGATGCCTGTTTCCTGGCCATCGTGCTGCTGGTCTGCGCAGCCCTGCTGGTGGTAATCGGCATGGCAGTGTACTCGTCGCTGGTCACGTTCTGGCCGTACAACCTGACCCTGTCGTTCAAGCATTACCAGTTCGAGGACACCGCCGGTGGCGGCTGGCTGGCCTACCGCAACAGTGTGACCATGGCCCTGTGCACCGCACTGATCGGCAGCATCGTGATCTTCACTGGCGCCTACCTGATGGAGAAAACCCAAGGTCAGCGCCTGCTCAACCAGGCTCTGCGTCTGCTCAGCTTCATCCCCATGGCGGTACCGGGTTTGGTGCTAGGGCTGGGCTACGTGTTCTTCTTCAACCTCAGCGGCAACCCGCTGCACGTGTTCTATGGCGGCATGGCGCTGCTGGTGCTGTGCACCATCGCCCACTACCTGACCACCGCGCAGATGACCGCCGCCACCGCGCTGCGCCAGCTCGACGGCGAGTTCGAGGCCGCCGCGTTGTCGCTCAAGGCGCCGCTGTACAAGCACTTCGTGCGGGTCACCGTGCCGATCTGCCTGCCGGCGCTGCTGGACATCATCCGCTACCTGTTCGTCTCGGCGATGACCACCGTGTCGGCGGCGATCTTCCTCTACAGCCCCGACACCCTCCTCGCCGCGGTCGCCGTGCTGAACATGGACGATGCTGGCAACGTCGGCGGTGCTGCCGCCATGTCGACCCTGATCCTGCTGACCAGCGCCGCCGCATCGCTGCTGCTGGCCGCGGCTTCCCGCGGCCTGCTGCGCCGCTCCCAGGCCTGGCGCCAGCGCGCGCCCGGCCAATGACTGCCTGCCCCCACTGATAGGAAACGCATCATGTTCAAGCCCCTTGCACTTGCCGCTGCCGTATCCGCCGTCTTCAGCCTGCAGGCTTCGGCCGCAGCCACACAGCTGACTGTGTACACCGCGCTGGAAGCCGAGCAGCTCAAGAGTTACAAGCAGGCCTTCGAAAAGGCCAACCCGGACATCGAGATCAAGTGGGTGCGTGATTCCACTGGCATCATCACCGCCAAGCTGCTGGCAGAGAAGGAGCGCCCACAGGCCGACGCGGTCTGGGGCCTGGCCGCTTCCAGCCTGGCCATTCTCGACCACAACGGCATGCTCGAAGCCTACGCGCCGAAAGACCTGGGCAAGATCTCGGCGAACTACCGCGATGCGGCCAACCCGCCAGCCTGGGTCGGCATGGACGTGTGGGCCGCGACCATCTGCTTCAACACTGTCGAAGCCGAAAAGCAGGGCCTGACTAAACCCGTGAGCTGGCAGGACCTGACCAAGCCTGAGTACAAAGGCAAGATCGTCATGCCCAACCCGGCCTCGTCCGGCACCGGTTTCCTTGACGTCAGCGCCTGGCTGCAGACCTTCGGCGAGCCTCAAGGCTGGGCCTACATGGATGCTTTGCACCAGAACATCGGCCAATATGTTCACTCCGGCTCCAAGCCGTGCAAGCTGGCGGCGGCGGGCGAGTTTCCGATCGGTATTTCGTTCGAGTACCCGGCCGTGCAGCTCAAGCGCCAAGGCGCGCCGCTGGATATCGTGCTGCCGAAGGAAGGCTTGGGCTGGGAGATCGAAGCAACTGCCGTGATCAAAGGCTCGCCCAAGGCTGACGCGGCCAAGCGCCTGGCTGATTTCTCGGCAAGCCCGGCGGCCATGGAGCTGTACAAGGACAACTTTGCCGTACTGGCCGCGCCAGGTATCGCCAAGCCACAGACCGAGCTGCCGGCCGACTATGAACAGCGCCTGATCAAGAACGACTTTGCCTGGGCCTCGAAGAACCGCGACGAGATCCTCACCGAATGGCGCAAGCGCTATGACGGCAAGTCGGAGAAAGTGGCGCAACAATAAGCCCAGGAGTGAAGCCCATGCCTACGCCATCCCAGATCATCGACAGGCTGTTCAGTTTGTATGAGCAGCATGGCAGCGACGACTACATCGGCGAAGCCATCAACCAGCTCGAACACATGTCCCAGGCTGCGCAGCTGGCCATGGCTGAAGGCTTCGATGATGAAGTGGTGCTGGCGGCGTTCTTCCATGACATCGGCCACCTGTGCGGCGGTGACGCCAGCATGGGCGGCTATGGCGTGGTCAGCCATGAGCGCATCGGTGCGCAATACCTGCGTCGTTGTGGCTTTGGCGAGCGCATGGCGCGGCTGGTGCAATACCACGTGGAGGCCAAGCGTTACCTGACCTTGCGCGAGCCTGGGTATTACCAGCGGCTGAGCGAGGCGAGCCGGCGGACGCTGGAGTATCAGGGGGGCGTGATGAGCGCAGCCGAGGCGGATACATTCGAGCAGGATCCGCTGTTCGAGGTGAGCTTGCGGATGCGGGAGTGGGACGAGATGGCCAAGGAGGTCGGGGTGCCGGTGATGGATCTGGCGCTGCTCAAGCAGAAGGCTCTGGCTTTGCTTTGAAGTTGCCTGCTCCGGCCTCTTCGCGGGTAAACCCGCTCCCACAAAGGGACCGCACACTTTTCGAAAGTTGTGCAGTCCCTTTGTGGGAGCGGGCTTGCCCGCGAAGGGCAAGACCTGCTGAATCAGATCTGTGAAACGAGCGCCTCCAGCTGTTCCTGGCGCTCGGCCTGATTGAGCTTCGCCCCAGGGTTGAGGGTCGACCACTGCGGATGCGCCCGTGCCTTGATCAACGCCTCTGGCAGCTTGCCCTCACGCCAGGCCTTTTCATCCACTTCACCCAGCCGTATGCGGTCTTGCGCCGCATGCCCACGGCTATCCAGCGCTACCATCAAGTGCTGCTGACGCAACGCCAGCAGCCGCAGCACTGTGTCATCCACCGTCAGTTCGCGTTGCCCCTTCAGCTTGCCCATCAGCCTTGACCCATAGTTGCGCGCCGTCTGCAGCGCACCACCTGCAATGGCACCTGCCAGCGCTGCTGCGCCGAGGGTCAGGCCGCCAACCAGCAAGTCAACCCCGGCACCGGCAGCAGCCCCGGCCGCCACGCCGCTGCCCAGGCGCACACCCAGCAGTTTCAGAGTCTCGGGGTTGAAAAGATCATCACCCCAACGGCCATCCAGCAACGGCAAATCACCGGCATTGGCATCCTCCCGTCGGAAGGCATACAGCTTGAGCAATGCTTCTACGCAACGCTGTTCACGCTGGCGCACATCCTGGCGCAGTGCCTCGATGGCGCGCGCCTCGGCTACCGGCTCAGCCTCGACACTGCGGCGGCAGGCCGCGCAGTCGAGCAGCAGCTCGGCGATCAGCCGCTTGCCGCTTTGCTGGCGCGCCAGGCGCTGTGCCTGCTGGTCGTCGATCAGCCGTTGCAGGGCTGGTCGGGCGTCTTCCAACAGCAGTGCCAGGCTCTCGTACAGCCGGCGTTCGCCATCTTCTGGCGGGGCGACGCTATCGAACCGCACCAGTGCGTGAAGCCCAAGCCGGGCAAGGGCTTCACGCCATTCCGGCTCACGGTGCTGGCTGCTGGCGACAAAGTTGAGCACCGGCAACAACGGCTTGCCGCAGCTGGCCAGCACTTCCAGTTCGTCGCGGTACTTGGCCAGCACCGGCTCGCGGGCGTCAATGACATAAAGGCCAGCATTGCTCGCTAGCAACTGGCGCAGCACCTTGGCTTCCTGCTCGTAGCGCTGGCGCGCCTCGCTGCCCTGCAGGAAGCGTTCGAGGCGGGCTGGGCCGTCCAGGCGTTCACCGGGGCGTTCCAGGCGCTCGAGGTAGTCGAGCAAGGCGATGGCATCTTCCAGGCCGGGCGTGTCGTAGAGCTCGAGCAGCGGTTCGCCATCCACCGACAGCCGTGCGCCTTCGACGTGGCGGGTGGTGCTGGGGCGGTGTGAGACCTCGCCAAAGCCGACGTCACGGGTGAGCGTGCGCAGCAGCGAGGTCTTGCCGACGTTGGTGTGGCCAACCACGGCCAGTTTCAGCGGCTCAGTCATGGCCATGCTCCAGCCAGGTCAGGGGCGAGGTGTCGGCATGGGGCAGGCCGAGGCGGTCAAGGGCGTCGTGCCAGTCACCCAGGCGCTGGGCGTCCAGGGCTTGGCCGGGCGCTGCCTGAAGCAGCCAGATGCGTGTGGCGCCAGCATGGCGTGCCAGCTCTGCGAGCAGCGCCAGGCTGCCGCGGTCGGGCGAGCGGCGTGGGTCGCAGGCGATGGCCAGGCGCGCTGGCGGGAAACGGCTGAGCTGTTCGAGCAGCTTGTTGCGTGATTCGCGGTTGTCGAGCACGCCAGCGTCGGTCACGGCCTTGGGCAGGGCGGGCGGCCAAGGGTGCTGGTGGTCCAGCTCCAGGCCCACCAGCAGGGCGCCGCTACTGGTGCTTTCCAACTGGCCAGCCTCGAATTGTGGCAGCGCATCGGGGGCAGCATCCTGCACGCCGATGCGCTCGCTGCGGGGCATCAGGGCGTCGCGCAGCTGCGCGTAGCCGGGCAGGCTGAGGTCAAGCGTCAGCCGCTCACGGCCCTGGCGCCAGCGCCACAGGCACAGCCCGGCCAGCAGCAGGCGCGGCAGCAGGCCGTACACCAACACCACACCGAGCAGCCAGCTGGCCCAAGCCTGGCGGGCGATATCCAGGGCGGGGAGGGTGTCGCCGCTGGCGCGGATCATGGCCTCGTCCGGTACGGCGAAACCAAGCAGCGAGGGCAGTGCGCCGAGGGCTTGGGTCAGGTGAATGAACGGGTCGGCGGCAAGCAGCGTGGTTTCCCAGACGAAGCCGTACCGGCGGGTAGCCAGCAAGGTCAGGAGCATGACCAGGGCGGCGAGCATCGCCAGTAGCCACAGCCCGTGTACTAGGGCACCCAGCAGCCAGCGGTTCAGGCGCTGGCGTTGCAGTAGCACCAACAGCGCTGGCGCCAGGTGCGCGGCCTTGGCATCGCGGGCAAAGCGTTCACTCAACCACAGCCACAGGCGACCGAGGCTCGCGCCGTGCTCGCCGCTCAAGGCAAAACCCACGGCCCAGCCCAGCAGCATCAGCAGGTTCAGCCCGAGCAGGCTGCCCAGGGCCCAGAACACGTTGACCGGGCGTTGCCCGTCGCCCAGGGCGGCGAAGGCCAGGCCTGCGCCGCTGAAAATGGCCAGCAGCATCAAGGCCAGCAGCGCCAGGCGGGCGCCCTGCTGCCAGTGGCGCAAGGCCGTGGTCATGCCATCGCGTTCGGCCAGCCACAGCGCACGGGTTTCGATGCGCGCCGCCAGGTCACCGCCCTGCTGGCGGGCGTGGCGGTTGGCCTCCTGGTCTTCCAGCAGGCCGGCATGTTCTTCGCGCAGGCGTACCGCTTCGGTGAGCCAGCGCTTGTCCAGTGGAGTCGGTGCAGTCACAGGGTCTTCCATTGCGTGGTTCAGGGCAGAAGCATAACCCACACGCCCGGTGCTATCCTCGCTGGCATGAATACATCACTCCCCCTCAGCCTGATCGCGGCTCACGCCGAGAACCGCGTGATCGGCATCGACAACTCCATGCCCTGGCACCTGCCGGGGGATTTCAAGTACTTCAAGGCCACCACCCTGGGCAAGCCGATCATCATGGGGCGCAAGACCTGGGATTCACTGGGCCGGCCGTTGCCGGGGCGGCTGAATATCGTGGTCAGCCGGCAGCCAGGGTTGCAACTGGTGGGCGCCGAAGTGTTCAGTTCGCTTGAAGCAGCGGTGACGCGGGCCGAGCAATGGGCGCGGGAGCAGGGCGTTGGTGAGCTGATGCTGATTGGCGGGGCGCAGCTGTATGGGCAGGCGCTGGAGAAGGGGCTGGTGAGCCGGATGTACCTGACGCGGGTCGAGCTATCGCCGCAGGGTGATGCCTGGTTCCCGGCGTTCGATGAGGGCCAGTGGAAGTTGCTGTCGAGCGAGGCGCAGGCTGAAGAAGGCAAGCCGGCTTACCACTTCGAGGTTTGGGACAAAGTTTGAGAATGCTGGGGCTGCCTTGCAGCCCGTTCGTGACGCAAGGCCGCTTCTACAGGGATACGCGTTTGCCTTCTAGGAGCGGCCTTGTGTCGCGAAAGGGGCGCAAGGCGCCCCCGGCGATTTGTCAGCTATGGCTCAGCTCGGCATGCTCATCGCCGCCCAGCACTTCCTTGTCGGTCTCTTTCAGCAACTGGCTGGTCACCACGCCCGCGGTCATCGAACCGTTCACGTTCAACGCCGTGCGGCCCATGTCGATCAGCGGCTCAACCGAGATCAACAGTGCCACCAACTCGACCGGCAGGCCCATGGCCGGCAGCACGATCAGCGCGGCGAAGGTCGCACCGCCACCCACACCGGCAACCCCCGCCGAACTCAGCGTCACGATCGCCACCAGGGTCGCTATCCAGAGCGGGTCGAAGGTATCGATGCCCACCGCAGGCGCCACCATCACGGCCAACATGGCGGGATAGAGCCCGGCGCAGCCGTTCTGGCCAATCGTGGTGCCGAACGATGCACTGAAGCTGGCAATCGACTGCGGCACGCCCAGGCGGCGGGTTTGCGCTTCGATGTTCAGCGGGATGCTGGCGGCGCTGGAGCGGCTGGTGAAGGCAAAGGTCAGCACCGGCCAGACCTTGCGGAAGAAGCGCAGCGGGCTCACGCCGGTAGCGGCGAGGATGATCCCGTGGACCACGAACATCAGCGCCAGGCCCAGGTACGACACCACCACGAAACTGCCGAGCTTGAGGATGTCCTCCATGTTCGAGCTGGCCACCACTTTGGTCATCAATGCCAGCACGCCATAAGGCGTGAGCTTCATGACCACGCGTACCAGGCGCATCACCCAGGCCTGCAGGGTATCGATGGCCGACAGGGCGCGCTCGCCCTTCTCGGCGTCGTCCTTGATCAGTTGCAGCGCAGCCAGGCCAACGAACACGGCGAAGATCACCACGCTGATGATCGAGGTCGGCTTGGCCCGGGCCAGGTCGCCGACCGGGTTGCTCGGGATGAACGACAGCAGCAACTGCGGGATATTCAGGTCGGCGACCTTGCCGACGTAGTCGCTGTGGATAACCTGCATCCGCGCGCTTTCCTGGGCGCCGGCCACCAGGCCTTCGGCGCTAAGGCCGAACAGGTTGGTCAGGACAATGCCGATCAGCGCGGCGATGGCGGTGGTCAGCAGCAGCGTGCCAATGCTCAGCACGCTGATGCGGCCCAGCGACGAGGCGTTGTGCAGGCGGGCCACGGCGCTGAGGATCGAGGCGAAGATCAGCGGCATGACGATCATCTGCAGCAGCCCGACGTAGCCGTTTCCGACCAGGTCGAGCCAGCTGATGGTGGCCTTGAGTACCGGGTGGCCAGCGCCGTAAATGGTGTGCAAGACCAGGCCGAACGCCACGCCCAGTGCCAGGCCCAGCAGTACTTTCTTGGCCAGGCTCCAGTTGGTGCGGCGGGTTTGCGCCAGGCCCAGCAGCAAGGCCAGGAACGCCAGCAGGTTGAGAGACAACGGCAGGTTCATTGAAGCTCCAGGAAAAAGCAGAAGAGGCATCGCCTCTGGTGAGCGATTGCGAACGGAAATGCTAACAGCCTGAAAACAAACGAATTTATACCCAAAAGTAATTTGCTTAGTCGCTAATGGAATAACAACTTGTCGCGGATAGCAATGAACAAGGCGTTTAGAGTTGCATGCGGGTCGTTGTGAGGGCCTTTAAGGCGGGAATGTTGCACTAGCGTTTCCAGGTCATTTCAGGAGATCCGCACATGAAATTCGCTCCGAAAGCCCTCGCCCTTGGCTTGTCGCTGTTGTTCAGTGTCGAAAGCTTCGCTACCGAGCTCAAGCACTGGCCCGCCGATGCGGCCAGGCAGCTCGACGCCATGATTGCCGCCAATGCCCACAAAGGTAACTACGCGGTGTTCGACATGGACAACACCAGCTACCGCTACGACCTCGAAGAAGCGCTGCTGCCGTTCATGGAAAACAAAGGGCTGTTGACCCGTGACAAGCTCGACCCGTCGCTCAAGCTGATCCCGTTCAAGGACACTGCTGCGCACAAGGAAAGCCTGTTCAGCTACTACTACCGGCTGTGCGAGATCGACGACATGGTCTGCTACCCGTGGGTGGCACAGGTGTTTGCCGGTTTTACGCTCAAGGAGCTGAAGGCTCAGGTCGATGAGCTGATGGCCTCTGCCAAGCCAATCCCCAGCACCTATTTCGAAGGTGACCAGGTCAAGTCCATCGAGGTGCAGCCGCCGAAGGTCTTCACTGGCCAGGCGGAGCTGTACAACAAGCTGATGGAGAACGGTATCGAGGTCTACGTGATCTCGGCGGCCTCGGAAGAGTTGGTGCGCATGGTCGCTTCCGATCCCAAGTACGGTTACAACGTCAAACCGCAGAACGTGATTGGCGTCAGCCTGTTGCTCAAGGATCGCGCCAATGGCCAGCTGACCACGGCGCGCAAGCAGATCGCTGCCGGGCACTATGACGCCAAGGCCAACGAAGGACTTGAGCTGACGCCTTACCTGTGGACCCCAGCCACTTGGATGGCGGGCAAGCAGGCGGCGATCCTCACCTACATCGATGAATGGAAGAAACCGGTGCTGGTGGGCGGTGATACACCGACCAGTGATGGCTACATGCAGTTTCATGGGGTGGATGTGAGCAAGGGCGGCATCCACCTGTGGATAAACCGCAAGGCCAAGTACATGGACCAGTTGAACGGGATGATCGCGAAGCATGCGGCGGCCCAGGCCAAGGAAGGGTTGCCGGTGACCGCAGACAAGAACTGGGTGATCGTGACGCCGGAGCAGATCCAGTAAGTATTGTGATATTTGCACCGGCCTCTTCGCGGGTAAACCCGCTCCCACAGGTCATGCACAGATGCTGAAATCTGTGCAGAACTTGTGGGAGCGGGTTTACCCGCGAAGAGGCCGGTACAGGCATAAAAAAAACCGGCGCTCAAGGCGCCGGTTTTGCTTTCACTCCGTCAGAGCCTCACAGCCCTTCGAGCATTGCCTTGTTACGCACAGCACCCTTGTCGGCACTGGTCGCCAGCAGGGCGTAGGCCTTCAGCGCGGTGGTCACCTTGCGCGGACGTACTTCAACCGGCTTCCAGCCTTTCTTGTCCTGCTCGATGCGGCGGTGAGCCAGCTCTTCGTCGCTGACCAACAGGTTGATCGAACGGTTCGGGATGTCGATCAGCACTTTGTCGCCGTCGCGCACCAGGCCGATGGCACCGCCAGCGGCTGCTTCAGGCGAGGCGTGGCCGATCGACAGGCCCGAGGTGCCGCCCGAGAAGCGACCATCGGTGAGCAGCGCACAAGCCTTGCCCAGGCCTTTGGACTTCAGGTACGAGGTCGGGTAGAGCATCTCTTGCATGCCCGGGCCGCCTTTCGGGCCTTCGTAACGGATGATCACGATGTCGCCGGCCTTCACTTCGTCGGCGAGGATGCCGCGCACGGCGCTGTCCTGGCTTTCGAAGATCTTCGCGGTGCCCTCGAACACGTGGATCGACTCGTCGACACCGGCGGTTTTCACCACGCAGCCGTCCAGGGCGATGTTGCCGTACAGCACAGCCAGGCCGCCTTCTTGCGAGTAGGCGTGCTCGAAGCTGCGGATACAGCCGTTTTCACGGTCGTCGTCGAGGGTTTCCCAGCGGGTCGACTGGCTGAACGCGGTTTGGGTCGGGATGCCGGCCGGGCCTGCCTTGAAGAAGGTGTGCACGGCCTCGTCATCGGTCTGGGTGATGTCCCACTTGGCGATGGCTTCTTCCATGCTGCGGCTGTGCACGGTCGGCAGGTCGGTGTGCAGCAGGCCACCACGGGCCAGCGAACCGAGGATGCTGAAGATGCCGCCAGCGCGGTGCACGTCTTCCATGTGGTACTTCTGGATGTTCGGCGCCACCTTGCACAGCTGCGGCACCTTGCGTGACAGGCGGTCGATGTCGCGCAGGTCGAACTCGACTTCACCTTCCTGGGCTGCCGCCAGCAGGTGCAGGATGGTGTTGGTGGAGCCGCCCATGGCGATGTCGAGCATCATGGCGTTCTCGAACGCCTTGAAGTTGGCGATGCTGCGCGGCAGCACCGACTCGTCGTTCTCCTGGTAATAGCGCTTGCACAGCTCGACGATGGTGCGGCCAGCGGTGAGGAACAGTTGCTCGCGGTCGGCGTGGGTGGCCAGGGTCGAACCGTTGCCCGGCAGGGCGAGGCCCAAGGCTTCGGTCAGGCAGTTCATCGAGTTGGCGGTGAACATGCCGGAGCACGAACCGCAGGTCGGGCAGGCGCTGCGCTCGTACTCGGCGACCTTCTCGTCGGAGGCCGTGGAGTCGGCGGCGATGACCATGGCGTCGACCAGGTCCAGGCCGTGGCTGGCCAGCTTGGTCTTGCCGGCTTCCATCGGGCCGCCGGAAACGAAGATCACCGGGATGTTCAGGCGCAGGGCGGCCATCAGCATGCCGGGGGTGATCTTGTCGCAGTTGGAGATGCAGACGATGGCGTCGGCGCAGTGGGCGTTGACCATGTACTCGACGGCGTCGGCAATGATTTCGCGGCTGGGCAGCGAGTACAGCATGCCGTCGTGGCCCATGGCGATGCCGTCATCGACCGCGATGGTGTTGAATTCCTTGGCCACGCCACCGGCGCGTTCGATCTCGCGGGCGACCAGCTGGCCCAGGTCCTTCAGGTGCACGTGGCCCGGGACGAACTGGGTGAACGAGTTGGCGATGGCGATGATCGGTTTCTTGAAGTCTTCATCCTTCATCCCGGTGGCGCGCCACAGGGCGCGGGCGCCGGCCATGTTGCGGCCTTGGGTGGAAGTCTTGGAACGATAATCAGGCATGAAACACTCCTGGCGGCTTAATCAGGTCACAAATAGGGGAGTGAGCTTCTCTTGTCCTTTGCGCCACAGGCCGGTTGCCACTGGCACGGATGGGGCCGAAGACCGCGCGGGATCGCCGCGTGCTTGGCCAGAGCTCATAAACCCGCCGGGGATGACTGGCGATGAATAGGCCGATTCTACACCGCTGGCGCGGCGAGGGAATGAAGATGTGCCTGGACGGTGGTTTGAGAGTGATTCCCGGCTGCTTGTAGGACGCCTCTGAAACGCTGCCTGCGTGGCAGACCCTGCCAATCGCGCTGGTTATCATCCTCCGCGCCGCATGTGCGGCTTCACGAGAAATCACCTCAATGGACCTTCCCAGTTTCAGTTCACCGCGAACTTGTAAATTGGCACTGAGCGCGTTGTCGCCAGGGCTTGCGAAGGCTTGAACCCCTGAGTTCGAGGTTTGCGGGTGCCTGCGTCGGCGCCTGGAGACCTGTATGTACTCTGTCTGCGCAAACTGCATTCGCTGTAAAGAACCACTCTCGCATGACCAGGCCAGCGAAGCGCTGGACAAGCTTCGCCAGGAGGCGACCGAAGACTTCCACAAAGGCGCATCGATCACCAATCACGTCGGCAACCTGCGCACTGCCACTGTCGGTCTGCTTTACCGCAAGCGAGTGCTGTGGCTGGTGCTGCTGGTGTTCGGCAACCTGTTTTCCGGCGCCGGCATCGCCGCCTTTGAAGAGACCATCGCCGCGCATATCGTGCTGGTGTTCTTCCTGCCTCTGTTGGTGGACAGCGGGGGGAATGCCGGGGCGCAGTCGGCCACCTTGATGGTGCGGGCGCTGGCGACGGGAGAGGTGGTCATGCGTGACTGGATGCGCATGCTGGGCCGCGAATGCGGGGTGGCGTTGGCGCTCGGCGGCACCATGGCCCTGGCGGTGGCATCGCTGGGAGCATTGCGAGGTGGCGCGGACGTTGCCTTGATCGTAGCCAGTAGCATGCTGGTGATCGTGTTGGTCGGCAGCCTGATCGGCATGAGCCTGCCGTTCCTGTTCACACGCCTGAAGCTCGACCCGGCGACTGCCAGTGGTCCGCTGGTGACTTCGATCGCCGATGCGGCGGGGGTGCTGGTGTACTTCGGGATCGCGTCGCAGGTGCTGGAAATCTGATACCGGTCTGGGGCGCATTGCGCCCCAGACCGCGCGGGTCAGCTGTTTGGCAGCAACCGGCAGGTGATGCTCTTGATGTAGCGGGTTTCGGCAATGGCCGGGTGCACGGGGTGGTCCGGGCCTTGGCCGCCGCGCTCCAGCAATTGCAAGTTGCGGTCCAGGTGGCGGGCGCTGGTCAGCAGGATATTGTTCAAGTCGTCCTCGGGCAGGTGCATCGAGCACGAGGCGCTGACCAGGATGCCGTCCTTGTTGAGCATGCGCATGGCCTGTTCGTTGAGACGGCGATAAGCCGCTTCGCCGTTTTTCAGGTCCTTCTTGCGCTTGATGAACGCGGGTGGGTCGGCAATGATCACGTCGAAGCGCTCTTCGGCGGCCTTGAGCTCGCGCAGGGCCTCGAACACGTCGCCTTCGATGCAGGTCAGCTTCTCGCTGATGCCGTTTAGCGCAGCGTTACGCTCGACGCCATCCAGGGCAAAGCCCGACGCATCGACGCAGAACACTTCACTGGCGCCGAATGCGCCGGCCTGCACGCCCCAGCCACCGATGTAGCTGAACAGGTCGAGCACGCGCTTGCCTTTGACGTAGGGGGCCAGGCGCGCGCGGTTCATGCGGTGGTCGTAGAACCAGCCAGTCTTCTGGCCTTCGCGTACCGGGGCTTCGAACTTGACGCCGTTCTCTTCCAGCGGGACCCAGTCGGGCACTTCGCCATAAACGGTTTCGACGTAGCGCTGCAGGCCTTCGGCGTCGCGGGCGGCGGAGTCGTTCTTGAACAGGATGCCGCTGGGCTTGAGCACCTGAATCAGTGCTGCAATCACGTCATCCTTGTGCGCTTCCATGGTGGCCGAGGCCAGCTGCACCACGAGGATGTCGAAGAAGCGGTCGACCACCAGGCCCGGCAGCAGGTCGGAATCGCCGTACACCAGGCGGTAGCACGGCTTGTCGAACAGGCGCTCGCGCAGGGACAGGGCCACGTTCAGGCGGTGCACCAGCAACGACTTGTCCAACGGCAGCTTGATGTCACGCGACAGCAGGCGAGCGCAGATCAGGTTGTTCGGGCTCAGTGCGACGATGCCCAGCGGCTTGCCGTTGGCAGCCTCGAGTACTGCCTGCTGGCCGGCCTGGAAGCCTTGCAGCGGGGTCGCGGAGACGTCGACTTCGTTGCTGTAGACCCACAGGTGGCCGGCGCGCAGGCGGCGGTCGGCATTGGCTTTGAGGCGAAGGCTGGGCAGGGACATGACGTCGCTCCGGGAAAAAAGAGCGGGATTATAGCCTGTTGGCTGCCTGCGCGTCCCTTGTAGGAGCGGCCTTGCGTCGCGAAAGGGGCGCCTAGCGGCCCCAGGTTTGCAGCTTCGCAGCAGAAATCGCCGGGGCCGCTATGCGGCCCTTTCGCGACGCAAGGCCGCCCCACAGGGATTCAGTGGTTGGTCGCCTGGCGCGTAAGGGGGGTAGAATTCCCCGGTCCTTCACGAGTGTGCACGCATGTCCCAAGAACTCAGCGCCGAACAGATCCAGCAAGCCTTGCAAGGCATCACCATTCCGCCGCAACCGCAGATCATGGTCGACCTGCAGTTCGAGCAGTACATGCCCGACCCGGACCTGGATACCATCGCCAAGCTGATTTCCCAGGACCCTGGCCTGGCCGGAGCCTTGCTCAAGCTGGTCAACTCGCCGCATTTCGGCCTGGCGAACAAGATCGGCTCGATCCAGCGCGCGGTGAACCTGCTGGGCAGCCGTTCGATCATCAATCTGATCAACGCGCAGTCGATCAAGGGCGAGATGAGTGACGAGACCATCGTCACCCTCAACCGCTTCTGGGACACCGCTCAGGATGTGGCCATGACTTGCCTGACCCTGGCCAAGCGCACAGGTATCCAGGCTGCTGACGAAGCCTACACGCTCGGCCTGTTCCACGACTGCGGCGTGCCGCTGATGCTCAAGCGCTTCCCCGACTACATGCAGGTGCTGGAAGATGCGTACGCCAAGGCCGGTGAGGAAACACGCGTGGTCGATACCGAGAACCGCGCCTTCAACACCAACCATTCTGTGGTTGGCTACTTCACGGCCAAGTCGTGGCGCCTGCCGGAGCACATCAGCGCGGCCATCGCCAATCACCATAATGCCCTGGCAATCTTCCGCGAGGACTCGTCGCGCAATACCCAGAGCCAGTTGAAGAACCTGCTGGCCGTACTGAAGATGGCAGAGCACATCTGCGCCTCGTACCGTGTGCTGGGCAACCAGAGCGTCGACCACGAGTGGCGTGTGGTCGGCCCACTTGTACTGGACTATATCGGCTTGTCGGATTACGACTTCGAGAACCTGAAACAGAACATTCGCGAGCTGGGTGGGCACTGATCGATGCCGGAATTACCTGAAGTCGAAACCACACGGCGCGGAATAGCGCCGCACCTGGAAGGCCAACGCGTCAGCCGTGTGGTGGTGCGTGACCGGCGCCTGCGCTGGCCAATCCCCGAAGACCTTGACGTGCGCCTGTCCGGGCAGCGCATCGTCAGCGTCGAGCGGCGGGCCAAGTACCTGTTGATCAACGCCGAGGTCGGTACCTTGATCAGTCATCTGGGCATGTCGGGCAACCTGCGCCTGGTGGAGCTGGGCTTGCCAGCGGCCAAGCACGAACACGTCGACATCGAGCTGGAATCGGGGCTGATGCTGCGTTACACCGACCCGCGGCGGTTCGGCGCCATGCTCTGGAGCCTCGACCCGTTCAACCATGAACTGCTGTTGCGTCTGGGGCCGGAGCCGCTGACCGACCTGTTCGACGGTGAGCGGTTGTTCCAGCTGTCGCGTGGGCGCTCGATGGCGGTCAAGCCTTTCATCATGGACAACGCGGTGGTAGTAGGGGTGGGCAACATCTACGCGACCGAGGCGCTGTTCGCCGCCGGAATCGACCCACGCCGCGAGGCGGGCGGGATTTCCCGGGCGCGTTATCTGAAACTGGCGAGCGAGATCAAACGGGTACTGGCGGCGGCCATCGAGCAGGGCGGGACGACCTTGCGCGATTTCATCGGCGGCGACGGGCAGCCGGGGTACTTCCAGCAGGAATTGTTCGTCTACGGGCGGGGCGGGCAGCCGTGCAAGCTGTGTGGCACGGCCCTGCGCGAGGTGAAGCTAGGGCAGCGGGCGAGCGTGTTCTGCCCGCGCTGCCAGCGCTGAGGCCTGGGGGCTGCTAGGCGGCCCATTCGCGGGTGAACCCGCTCCCACAAAGACTGCATCGTACCTGTGGGAGCGGGTTCACCCGCGAACAAGGGCGAAGCCCTTGCCAGGCGGCGCTCAGGCCTTGCCGGTGATACGGCGGTACTTGGCCATCAGCTCGTCTTCGGTTTCCGGATGTGCTTCATCCAGCGGGATGCAGTCGACCGGGCAGACCTGCTGACACTGCGGCTCGTCGTAGTGACCCACGCACTGGGTGCACAGGTTCGGGTCGATCACGTAGATCTCTTCGCCTTGGGAGATGGCCTCGTTCGGGCACTCGGGTTCGCAGACGTCGCAGTTGATGCAATCGTCGGTGATGATCAGGGACATGGGGACTCCGGCCGGGGCGCATCGCCCGGGCATGTTCAACGCTTTGGGCACAATTGTGCCGCATTCGCGCCCGCAGTGCACGCGGGCGCGATGATCAGGTGCGCAAGGTTACTTCTTGAAGCGCTCGGTGAGCGCCTCGGCCACCACGGGGTGGACGAACTTGGTGATATCTCCGCCCAAAGCGGCTATTTCCCGCACCAGCGTCGAGGAAATGAACGAATAACGTTCCGAAGGCGTCAGGAACAGGCTCTCGACGTCGGGCGCCAACTGCCGGTTCATGTTCGCCAGCTGGAACTCGTATTCGAAGTCCGACACCGCGCGCAGGCCGCGCAGGAACACGTTCGCACCCTGTTCCTTGGCGAAGTGCGCCAACAGCGAGGAGAAGCCGATGACTTCGACATTGGGCAGGTGCTTGGTGACCTCACGGGCCAGCTCGACCCGTTGTTCCAGTGGGAACAGGGGGTTTTTCTTCGGGCTGGCCGCCACCGCGATGATCACGTGGTCGAACAGGCGCGAAGCGCGCTCGACCAGGTCACCATGGCCTTTGGTAATGGGGTCGAAAGTACCCGGGTACAACACTCGGTTCATCGCGTCATCCTGGCTGGAGTGCGTTGGGGAGTCGGATGGTAGCGCAGCGATTGCGCCCGGCCAAGTCATGCGGCCGGCTGATGGCACTATAGACAGGGCGCGTATTTGTTGTCATGCACTCTGTGCCAGGCGGGTGGCCAAGGCGTCGCTGAGCATGGCGCAGATGGCATAGACCGACAACTGCGGGTTGGCGCCGATGCTGGTGGGGAACAGCGAACCGTCATGAATCGACAGGTTTTCCAGCTGATGGTGGCGGCCCAGGCTGTCGCATACCGCCTGGCGTGGGTCCTCCCCCATTGCGCAGCCGCCCATGACATGGGCGCTACCCAGGCGGGTGCGAAACGGCTCCAGGCGCAAGGCGTCAATCATGCGTCGGGCCTCATCAAGGCTGGCTGCGGCACTGGCATCACTGTGCACCGGGGTAACCTGCGCGGCGCCTGCAGCGAACTGGATTTGCGCCATGCTGTGGAAGGCGCGGCGCAGGCCTTCGCGCAGGTAGTCGGTTACCGGGTAATCCAGCACCGGCGAGCCGTCCCCGCGCAGCTCCACCGCGCCACCCGTGCTTTCGGGGTGAAAACCGTCTCGCAGCAATGCCAGCATCACGTGGGTGTGGGGGAGTTCTGCCATGCGCCTGGCATTTTCGCTGCCGTAGCCGCCGAGCAGGGTGCTGGCCAGGGCGGGATGCAAGGGGGGCACTTCCAGCTTGTAGCCCACTGGCCCATCGACACCGTCTTGCCACTGGAAGTGGTCGCTGTAGATCGATTGGGGAGCGCCGTAGTACGGGTCGATGCGTGTGTCGAATCGTGCTGTGCTGAAGTTGACCAGGTGCAGAAAGGTCCGTTTGCCCAGGCGGCCGTGCGGGTCGGGTGCTTTGGAGCGCAGCAGCAAGGCCGGGCTGTTGATACCGCCACCGGCCAAGATGTAGTGGCGGGCGCGCACGCTGATCTGCCGGCCAGTGGGGTGTACCCCTTGAGCATCCAGCGCCTGGCACTGCAACCGGGCGATACGTTCGCCATTGTGTTCAAAGCGTTCGGCACGTGCGAGGTAGAGCAGCTCTCCGCCATTTTCCAGGGTCGCCGGAATGCGTGTGACCAGCATCGATTGTTTGGCGTTGACCGGGCAGCCCATGCCGCAGTAGCCAAGGTTCCAGCAGCCACGCACGTTGCGCGGGATCACCGCCCAGCGATAGCCGAGCTGTTCACAGCCTCGCCGCAGAGCGTCGTTGTTGGCATTCGCTGGCAGCGCCCAGGGCGAGATGTCCAAGTCGTGCTCGATGCGCTCGAACCAGGGCTGCATTGCGTTCTCTCCCAGGCCCGTCACGCCATGCGCTGTGGCCCAGTGCGCCAGTGTTTGCGGGGGCGTGCGAAAGCTCGAGGTCCAGTTGATCAGCGTGGTCCCGCCGACTGCACGGCCCTGCAGAATGGTGATGGCGCCATCCTTGCTCATCCGCCCCAGGCCTTCCTGGTACAGGCTGGCGTAGGCCTCGCTCTCCAGCAGATGGAAGTCGCTGCTGGTCTTCAGCGGGCCTTCCTCGATCAGCAATACCTTGAAGCCTGCTGCGCTGAGCATCTGCGCGCTGGTGGCGCCACCGGCACCACTGCCGATCACGGCGATATCGGTCTCCAGCGTCAGGTCTTGCTCCAGGCGTGAGCCGTCATGGGTGATCCAGCCACGTTCGAGGCCTTGGCGAAACGGGTCGGTGACAGGCATTGAAGATGCTCTTGTTGTCAGGTCTTGGGTGGGCCGGGGTAGCCGCAGGCTGCCCAGGCTTGCGGGCACTCGTACCAGGCCATTTGCAGCAGTTGCAGCAGCGAGGCATGGCCCATGCGCAGCAGGTTGAGCGAACTGTCCTGCCAACGCTGCAGAAACGCCGTTACTTGGGCGCCGCTGGCGTGCTCCCAGCCGCCCCAGACCCCAGTCAGCGGGCCGCGGGTCAGCGGCAGGTTGAGCACATCGAACAATTGCCGAGTGAGCTTGAGCATTTCCGGGGACAGTGCTGCCAGCTTGTGGTCAAGGCTGTGCAGCACCAACTCGTCGCTCGCTGCAGTGCCGGCGAGCACCACCGGAATCAGCGCAAGCAGGGCTGGCAAGTCATCGTCACGCAGCACCTGAAAACTGGCTGCGGGCGTTTGCTTGCTGCAGCCGACCAGGCTGGCGGTACTGAGGAAAAGGCTGGCGCCCAGGCTGAAGCGCAGCAGGTCGCGGCGCTGCATCAGCGGATGAACAGCTTGTAGACCAGGCGCTGCAAGGCCTTGCCATAGGGCGGGTAGATCAGCCGTGCGGCATTCAGGCGTTGCTTGGCCAGCACTGCCTTGGCCTTGCTGAAGGTCTGGAAGCCCTCGTGGCCATGGTAATGGCCCATGCCGGAAGGGCCGACCCCGCCGAACGGCAAATCGTCCTGGGCCACGTGCAAGAGCGTATCGTTCAGGCACACGCCGCCGGAATGGCTGCGCTGCAGCACGTGCTGCTGCTCGCCACGGTCGTAGCCGAAGTAATACAGCGCCAAAGGGCGGGGGCGTTGATTGATGTACGCCAGGGCATCGTCGAGGTGGTCGTAAGGGACCAGCGGCAGCAACGGGCCGAAGATTTCGTCCTGCATGACCTGCATGCCGTCGTTGACCCCGGTCAGCAGGTGCGGTGGCAGGCGCCGGCCCTGGCGCGGCTCATCGGGGTACAGGTCGAGCACCTGGGCACCCTTGCCGCGGGCGTCGTCCAGCAGGTGCTGCAGGCGCTGCAACTGCCGTGGGTTGATGATGGCGCTGTAGTCGGGATTGTCGGCGATGCGTGGGTACATGCGCTTCACAGCGTTGCGGTAGGCGTCGGCGAAGTCGTTCAGGCGGTCACGTGGCACCAGCACGTAGTCGGGGGCGACGCAGGTCTGGCCGGCGTTGAGGGTCTTGCCGAAAGCGATGCGCTCGGCGGCGGTGCCCAGCGGTACGTTGGCCGAGACGACGGCGGGTGATTTGCCGCCCAGCTCAAGGGTCACCGGGGTCAGGTTCTGCGCGGCTGCCAGCATGACCTGACGGCCGATGCTGGTGGCGCCGGTGAACAGCAGGTGGTCGAAGGGCAGCTTGGCGAACGCCTGGCCAACCTCGACTTCGCCCAGTACCACGCTGACCAGGTCCTCGGGAAACACCCGTTCCAGCAAGGCTTTAAGCGCCAGCGCGCTGGCCGGGGTGGACTCGCTGAGCTTGAGCATGACCCGGTTGCCAGCAGCCAGGGCTCCGGTCAGCGGGCCAATGGCGAGAAACAGTGGGTAGTTCCATGGCACGATAATGCCTACCACGCCAAGCGGCTGGTACAGCACGCGGGCGTTCGCCGGCTGGAAGGCCAGGCCTACGCCACGCCGGGCCGGGCGCATCCAGCGCTGCAGGTGGCGCTCGGCATGGCGAATGCCTTGCATCGACGGCAGCAGTTCGGCCAACAGCGTCTCGTCGGCACTGCGGCCGCTGAAGTCGGCATCGATTGCTTCGATCAGCGCTTGCTGGTCCGCCAGCAACGCTTCGCGCAGGCTTTTCAGCCACTGCCGCCGCTGCGCCGCTGGCGGCATGGGGTTGCCGGCAAAGGCCTGGCGCTGAGCGGCGAACGTCGCTTCAAGGTCGGTGTCGGAATGCACAGGAGGCAAGGCGATGGGCGAGGTCACGGCGGTCTCTCGTCAGGGCTCGAAGTGCCTAGAGCCTATACTCTAACTTGTACCATGGTGCGACTTTTTTCACCGGGAGGAACGGTGCACCCGTGGGGTGATTCACCGTAAGATGGCTCCATTATCGAAAGCCCGCAGACTCGGAGCTGAGCATGGCCCCGCGCATGAAGACCCAAGAGCGCATCGTGCAGAACAGCCTGGAGCTGTTCAACCAGCAGGGCGAACGCAGCGTCAGTACCAACCACATCGCCGCGTACATGGAAATATCGCCCGGCAACCTGTACTACCACTTCCCCAACAAGCAGGCGATCATCGCCGTGCTGTTCAGCCAGTACGAAGCGCTGGTGGACAGCTTCCTGCGCCCGCCGCAGGGCCGCATGGCCACAGTCGAAGACAAGCGCTTCTACCTCAAGGCGCTGCTTGCGGCGATGTGGAATTACCGCTTCCTGCACCGTGACCTTGAACACCTGCTGGAAAGCGACCCGGAGCTGGCCGCACGCTACAGGCGCTTCTCCGAGCGCTGCCTGCGCCAGGGCCAGGCCATCTACCGCGGCTTCGTCGATGCCGGGATCCTGGCCATGGAAGCTGCGCAGATCGAGTCACTGACCATCAATGCCTGGATCGTTCTGACCTCGTGGGTGCGCTTTCTCAGCACTACGCGCGAACATTCCGCGCATCTGGGTGAAGAAGCCTTCAAGCGCGGCGTCTATCAGGTGCTGGTGCTGGAGCTCGGTTTCGTCACCCATAACGCCCGCAGCGCCGTGGACGCCCTGTGTCAGGAATTCCACGTTCCGTTCAATCAGGCTCTGGAACAGTAGCCAGGGCCTTCGTGCCATCGATCAGGAGATTGTCATGCCCCTTGCGCAATTGATCACCCCGCAACAGCTGGCCGAGCGTCTGGACTCGCCCAAGCTGGTGATCCTGGATTGTCGTTTTGCCCTGGAGGATGTGGATTACGGCCAACGCAGCTATGCCGAGGGGCACATCGCCGGTGCGCACTTTGCCGACCTGGAGCGCGACTTGAGTGGGCCTGTCAGCAAGGGCCGCACCGGCCGCCACCCGTTGCCCGACCCGCACCGGTTGGTCCAGCGCCTGCGCGAATGGGGCCTGGACGACGACAGCGAAGTGGTGCTCTATGACGATGGCCCCGGCGCTTTTGCCGCCAGGGCCTGGTGGCTGCTGGTCTGGCTGGGCAAGCGCAGTGACGTGGCGATCCTCGATGGTGGGCTCAAGGCCTGGCATGCGGCGCATCTGCCGCTGAGCCTGGATGCCCCTGCCAAGCGCGAGGGGACCTTCAGCGGTGAGCCGGACGCCAAGCTGTTGATCGACGCCGAGCACCTGGCCAAGCGCCTGGGCAGCCCTGACCTGACCCTGATCGATGCCCGTGCGTTGCCGCGCTTTCGCGGTGAGGTGGAGCCAATCGATCCGGTTGCCGGGCATATTCCGGGTGCCCAGTGCGCGGCCTTCAACGAAAACCTCGCAGCTGACGGTCGTTTCCTGGCGCCGGAGCAGCTCAAGCAGCGCTTTGCTGAAAAGCTGGCAGGGCGTTCGCCGGAGCAACTGGTGGCGTATTGCGGGTCAGGCGTGACGGCCTGCCATAACTTGTTTGCACTGGCGTTGGCAGGTTATCCACTGGGCAGGCTGTACGCCGGGTCGTGGAGCGAATGGATAAATGATCCCAAGCATGGCGTGGCGACTGGCGAGTAATCACTGACCGTCGAGCAGCCACTGCGGAATCCGCCGCTCCAGGTAGTAGCCCGGATTGCGCAGGCTGCCCTCGACAAACCCGACATGCCCACCCCGCTCATGCAATTCGAACTGCGTCTGCGGTGCCAGTTCACTGGCCGTGGGCAGGCTGTGGCCGAACACGAACGGGTCATCGGTGGAGTGGATGATCAGTGTCGGCGTACGATTTTCCCCCAGATAGAACCGGCTCGATGAGCGGCGATAATAATCGTGGGCATCGTTGAAGCCGTTGAGCGGTGCGGTCACCTTGCCGTCGAAATCCCAGAACGTCTTCATCCTGCCCAATGGCCCCAGCCGGTCGAGCGCGGCCAGCCCCTCGTGGTGCCCATGGTCGCGAAAGTGCCGTTGTTTCACCTGCACGTAGGCCATCATCTCGCGCATGAAATGCGCCTGGTACACCTTGGAAAAGCCCTGGCCGATGCGGTCGGCGCACTGGTCCAGGCGGAACGGTACCGAAACCGCCACGGCTGCTTGCAACTGGCTGGTTGAACCAGATTCCCCCAGGTACTTGAGCAATACATTACCGCCAAGTGAATAACCGACGGCATACAACGGCGCCGAAGGGCGTTGGGCGTGCAGGTGAGCGACCACCTCGGCGAGGTCTTCGCTGGCACCGGAATGGTAGCTGCGTGGCAGCAGGTTCGGCTCGCCCGAACAGCCGCGCCAGTTCACCGCCACGCTGGCCCAGCCGCGGGCTTGCAGCGATTGTTGCAAGCCTTTGACGTAGGGCGAATGGGATGAGCCGGTCAGGCCATGCAGCACCAGCACAAGCGGCGCATCCGGGCTATGTGGCCCATGCCAGTCGAGGTCGAGAAAATCACCATCGGCCAGCCACAGGCGTTCGCGGCGGCGTTCCAGCTCCGGCAGCTTGCGCCACAGTGGCCCCCACAGGGTCTGCAGGTGGGGGTTGGACAGGCCTATGGCCGGGCGGAACGTGGCGGAGAGACTGGGCATGCTGGGCGACTCGTGATGTGCCTGCTTAGAGTGCCATGAAACCCCGCCGCTGTACCTGCACTATTGGTGGGGGGCTGGCAGAGGTTGTTGCTCGACGCTTGGGCCGACACTGACCTGTACGGTGTAGCTTAGGTCGAGATGACGCTGCATGGCGGTGCGGACATCTGCCGGCGTCAACCTGTTGATGCGCTCGATGTAGGTATTGAGATGATCCTCAGGTTGACGATGATGGGTAAACTCCGTGAGCAGCGCTGCCAGACGCTTGTTCTGAGCGACACTGCGCAGCAATTGCCCTTCCAGTTGTTTGCGTGCTACTCGCAATTCGGCCGGGGTCGGCCCTTGCTCGATGAAGTCACGCAGCAGAGCCACTACCAGTTCCTGAGAGCCTTGCACATGCGCCGGTGCGACCTCCCATTCGGTGGTGAACAACCCGCCTGCCCGTAATGGCAATACATGGGTATGCACACCGTAAGTGAGGCCGCGGCGTTGGCGGAGCTCCACCATCAGGCGCGATTCAAGCCCTTTTCCCAGTACGTCGCTGGCCAGTAACAGGGCGGGGAACTGCGGGTCATTGGCGGGCACGTTCAAAGGGAGTGCCAGCAGGACCGCACTGCTCGCACCTGGCTGTTCGACGTGTAGCGTCGCGCGGGTAGGGGCCGGGACAGTTGGCAAATCTGTTGCCAACCAGCCCTGTGGCAGAGCCTCGCTGATCTGGCGTGAGAGCGTTTGCGCTTCAGCGAGGGAAAGATCTCCGACCACGACCATCTCCAGGTTACTGGCGGAGTAGGCGCGCTGGTGGAAGGTTCGCAAGTCGTCTGTGGTAACCGCCGTTACACCTTGTTCGGTGTTACCCAATGGGGAGCCGTAGGGATGGCCACTGAACAGGTGACGGAAGGCTTCGCTACGCGCCCTCAATACAGGGTGCCGTTCACGTGAAGCGCTGCTCTGTAGCAACTGCGGCTTGATCTTGTCCAGAGCAGAGGTGGGGAATGCAGGACGTGCCACGAGGTCGGTAAAAACCGCCAGGGCCTGCCCTAGCACGGCCTGTGTACTCAGGCTACGCAGGCTCAGCGTCGCGTGCTCCAGGCGTATCTGCTTTTCGACGATCGCCCCCAGGCGCTCGAGGTTTTCGGCCTGCTGCGTGGCCGTGTACTGCTGGCTGCCCTCATCGAGCATGTACAACGTCAAGGCTGCCAGGCCCGTGTGCGCAGTGTCCTGAACAGTGCCAGCCTTGAACCTCAGTACTATATCGACGATTGGTAACCCGCGGGTTTCGACGAATTTCACGCCTGTCCCTGCTTCAGTCGTCCAGGCATGCACCTGAGTCTGGATGGACTCGAACTGATCCAGGTCGAGCCCCCGGGCAGAGACCAGGCCGCCGTAAATGCGGTTGGTTTCGGTGGGCTGTTGAGTCGGAGTCGTGTCATGCATGAGCGCTCTCCTTGGGGTGCATGAAGGTAATGGCGGCGCGGGAATCGGTCAGGAACTCAAGGGCTACCTGGCCGACCTGCTCGGCTGTCACGGCTTCGATGGCTTGTCGTTCATCTGCCAGCGCAATCGGGTCCAGGCCGCAGACAGCTTGCTTGCCGATGGCCTGCGCTTGGTTGCTGATGTCATCCTTTTCGAACACCTGCCTTGCCAGCAAGCGAGCCTTGGCACGTTCCAGGTCGTCCCTGGAGGGGGCCGACTGGCGAAATGCTTCGATTTCCAGCATCAGCCTTTCGGCAGCGAGCTCCGGCGTTATCTGAGGGCTGCAAAATGCGTAGAGCGCCAGCAAGCTGTCACCGCGCTGCCAGGGTTCGTAGGCTGATCTCAGGCTACGAAGAACAGGGTCATCCAGAACCAGCTGGCGTTGCAGGACGCTGCTATGTCCGTTGGCCAGCAGATCGGGCAGTAGACGCAACGCGTAGGCCTGCTCGCCAGACCGGGCGGTACATTGGCTGGGGAGGTTGAAACTGAGGATGGTGCCTGTGTTAAGGCCTGGCAGGCGCAGCGTCTGATGGCGGCGAGCTTGCAGTGGCGGGGCCGAGGGAGTCATTCGGGCCGGCAGTCGATTGGCGGCAATGTTTGCAAAGTGCCGCATTACCAAGGTTTGCAGCCGTGGCAGGGTGATGTCACCGGCTACTGCCAGCGTGGCATTGTTTGGGTGGTACCAGCTTTGGTACCAGGTTCGGGCGGCAGCCGGGGTCAGGTGCTCAAGGTCAGACGTGTAGCCAATGATTGGGGTGCCATAGCCGTCGCTGCCGTAGGCCAGTAAATCGTGATGCTCCAGCGCCAGTGAAAAGGGGTTGTTGTCGACTTGTTCTCGGCGCTCGGCCATGACCACGTCCAGTTCGCGAGCGAAAGGTGTATTGCTGATCGTGGCGCTCGCCATGACGTCGGCCATGGCCTCCAGAGCAATTTCGAGCCGACTGCCTGGCAGGGTCAGCGGAAAAACCGTGGCATCGGCAGAGGTGAAGGCATTCGGCTCGCCGCCGAGGCGGGTCATGACCGCTGAATATTGCCCACTTGTCAGTTTGCTGCTGCCTTCGAACAGCAGATGCTCCAGGGCATGGGAAAGACCGGTATGGCCTGCGGGCTCGTAGCTCGAACCGACGTGATAGCACAGCTGCATACTGACCAGCGGGGCGCGATGGTCTTCGCGCAGGTAGGTACGCAGGCCGTTGGAAAGGGTGAATGATTGTACGGTGCTGCCCTGGATGGGCACAGAAGGGTGGTGGGTCACGGTTGAAGAGCTCCTGCAAGAACGTGGGAGCAGCTTCAACCATGCGGGCAGCGGTTTTGCGGTAACTAAATACAGCTTACCGGATCAGGCCCGTTGCCAGAGCGCGTAGTGCACCTGGCCGGTCTTCTTCTCGCGGTGCAGGCGCCAGTTGCCGGGCATCGGCAGTGTCGACGGAGCGGCCTCGCTTTCGGTGTAGATCCACGCTTGATCGCGCAGCCACTGGTTCTGTTCCAGCAGGTTGCAGGCATTGGCCAGCAGGTCCTGGTGGAACGGTGGGTCGAGGAACACCACATCGAACTGCTGCTTGGCCGGGCTCTGCAGGTAGCGCAAGGCGTCGGTCTGCAAGATCTGCCCGCGCGGGCAGCGCAGGATCTCGAGGTTGTTCTTCAGGTTGGCAATGGCCGCCGGGTTGCTGTCCAGCGCCACGGCATCCTCGGCGCCACGGGACAGTGCCTCAAGTACCAGGGCGCCGCTGCCGGTGAAGGCGTCCAGCACCCGGGCGCCTTCGATATGGGGCGCCAGCCAGTTGAATACGGTTTCGCGCACGCGGTCAGGGGTTGGGCGCAGGCCTTCGCCTTCCGGTACCGCCAGGCGGCGGCTGCGCCACTCGCCGGCGATGATGCGCAGGTGACCCTGGCCCTTGCTTTGGCCCTGCTGCGGGCGGGCGGGAGGGGTGGATCTAGGCATTAGTGCTCCGGTACGCCGAGCGGTTGCTCGGACGGTTTGTCAGTGGGGGCAGGCAGTGGCTGCTGTGGCACTGTTGGGCCAACGGTGACGATCACCAGCTTATCGGCTGCCAGATGCTTATTCATCGCCGTTTTGACCTGTTCAACGGTCAGCGCCTGGGACTGCTGCATGAAGTCTTCCAGCCAGGTCAGTGGCAGGTTGTAGAAACCGATGGCGCCCAGTTGGCCGACGATGCTGGCATTGCTGGCATTGGACAGCGGGAAGCTGCCGGCCAGTTCGCGCTTGGCGTCGTCCAGCTCTTGCTGGGTCGGGCCGTTCTTGAGGTAGTCGGCGAGGATGCTCTGCACCAGCTTGAGTGTGCCTTCGCTGAGCTCGGCACGGGTCTGCAGGTTGATCATGAATGGGCCACGCACCTGCATCGGGCTGAACACCGAGTATACGCCGTAGGTCAACCCACGCTTCTCGCGGACTTCGCTCATCAGGCGGGTGCCGAAAGCGCCGCCACCGAGGATCTGGTTGCCCAGCGACAGGGCCGGCCAGTCCGGGTCCTGGCGATCGATACCAAGCTCGGCCAGCATCAGGTGAGTCTGCTTGCTCGGGAAGTCTATATGCGTGGCACCGGCCTTGGGTTCAATCGGTTGGGCCGGTTTGGCCAGCGCCGGGCCTTTGGGCAGGGCGGCGGACACCTGGGCGGCGACTGCCTCGGCTTCCTCACGGCTGAGGTCGCCAACCAGGGCGATCACCGCGTTGCCAGCGGCATAGGCCTTGGCGTGGAAGGCGCGCAGCTGCTCAAGGCTGATGCCTGGCACGCTCTCGGCGCTGCCATCGCTTGGCTGAGCGTAAGGGTGGTCGCCGTAGAGCTTGCTGAACAGCGCCTTGCCAGCGATCTTGCCAGGGTTCTGCTTCTCATACTCGAAGCCGGCCAGCAGCTGGTTCTTGATGCGTTTCAGGGCGTCTTCAGGGAAGGTCGGCTTGCCGGCCACTTCGGCGAACAGTTTGAGTGCCGGCTCGCGTTTGTCCTTGGCGCTCAGGCTGCGCAGCGAGGCCACGGCCATGTCACGGTAGGAGCCGTTGCCGAAATCGGCGCCAAGGCCTTCGAAGCCTTCGGCGATTGCGGTCACATCCTTGCCGGCAACACCCTCGTTGAGCATGGCGTTGGTCAGGGTGGCCAGGCCAGGGGTGTTGCCGTCCTGGCTGCTGCCGGCGGCGAAGGTTACGCGCAGGTCGAACATCGGCAGCTCGCGGGCTTCGACGAACAGCACGCGGGCGCCTTCGGCGGTGGTCCAGTTCTGGATGTTCAGCTGGCGCCGGCTGGGCGCCTTGCCGTCCAGCTCGGCCAGCGATTGCAAGGTGTTGGCCGGACGGGCGGCGTTGCTTTCGGCCTCGGAGTGGGCCGGGCGGGCGAGTACCGCGGCCACGGCCACTACCAGCGCGATGATGCCCGTGCCGATCAGGGTGTAGCGTGGTGCGCTGCGATCACTCATGAGCGGACTCCTCGGGCAGTACATGGGCAACGCTCAGGCGTTCGCGGGTGAAATAGGTGCGTGCGGCGTTTTGCACGTCTTGCGGGGTAACGCGCTTGAGTTCGTCCAGCTCGCTGTCGATCAGCTTCCACGACAGGCCGACTGTCTCCAGCTGACCGATGGTGGTGGCCTGGCTGCTGATGGAGTCGCGGTCGTAGACCAGGCCGGCAATGACCTGGGCACGCACGCGCTCCAGCTCTTCGGCGCTGGGCGGCGTGGTCTTGAGCTCGTCGAGCAGCTGCCAGATGCCTTTTTCGACGTCGGCCAGGGTCTTTTGCTTCTGCACGTTTGGCGTGGCCGAGATCAGGAACAGGCTGTCGCCACGGGTGAAGGCGTTGTAGCTGGACGAGGCACCGGCCACCAGTTCCTGGCCACGCTCCAGGCGTGCTGGCATGCGCGCGCTGTAGCCGCCGTCGAGCAGGGCCGAGATCAGCCGCAGGGCGTGCACGGTGCTCGGGTCCTTGGTGGTTGCCAGGCTCGGCACGTTGAAACCGTAGATCAGGCTCGGCAGCTGGGTGCGCACGTGCAGCGTCAGCAGGCGCTGGCCTGGCTCGGCGAGCTCCAGCGGCAGCTTGGCCGCAGGCACGGCCCGCTTGGGAATGCTGCCAAAGTATTTCTGCGCCAGCCCTTTCACTTCATCGGCGGTGACATCGCCGACCACCACCAAGGTGGCGTTGTTCGGCGCGTACCAGGATTCGTACCAGTGGCGCAGCTCCTCGACCTTCATGCGCTCAAGGTCAGCCATCCAGCCGATGGTCGGGGTGTGGTAACCGCTGGCCGGGAAGGCCATGGCGCGGAACAGCTCGAAAGCCTTGGCGCTTGGCTGGTCGTCGGTGCGCAGGCGGCGCTCTTCCTTGATCACCTCGATTTCACGGGCGAACTCGTCGGCAGGCAGGCGCAAGCTCGCCAGGCGGTCGGCTTCAAGCTCCAGTGCAACCGGCAGGCGATCGCGGGCCAGCACCTGGTAGTAGGCGGTGTAATCGTCGCTGGTAAAGGCGTTTTCTTCCGCGCCGAGGTCACGCAGGATGCGCGAGGCCTCGCCGGGGCCGATCTTGGCGCTGCCCTTGAACATCATGTGTTCCAAGGCATGGGACAAGCCGGTCTGCCCCGGGGTCTCGTAGCTGGAGCCGACCTTGTACCAGATCTGCGACACCACCACCGGGGCGCGATGGTCTTCACGCACCACCACTTTCAGGCCGTTGTCGAGGATGAATTCGTGGGTGGGTTGCACGTCGGCGGCAAAAGCCACGAGCGGCAGGCAGAGCGTGCTGAGCAACAGGCCAGCGGCGCGGCGGGCTAGAGCATTCATACGGTGATTAACCTGTTCGGCGGCCCGCTGGTTTAGCGTCGACGGGCCAGGAGGTGCTAGGATACTGATCCGGTTGCCTGGCGACCATGCCTGTCGCCGTTCTGGCCCGCAGGCCCATTAAGACAAAACATTGCGCATGAACCAGTCGGATTCAAAATAGTCTGTTCTGCGTTTAGAGAATTCCCGATGCGCCAGCTGCTGGCCCATCGCTACCCTGAGATAGCCGTCTTCCATGTTTGGTTCCAACGACGACAAAAAAGCGCCGGCCGAGGCTGGCGAGAAAAAAGGCCTGTTCAGCTGGTTTCGCAAGAAGCCGCAGCAACCTGTCGCCGAACAGCCTCAAGCGCCTGAGCCACAAGCGCCCGAGGCGCAGCCAGCCGAACCGGTAACGCCGCAGCCTGC
This sequence comes from Pseudomonas sp. URMO17WK12:I7, assembly GCF_003269045.1. Lineage (NCBI taxonomy): Bacteria > Pseudomonadati > Pseudomonadota > Gammaproteobacteria > Pseudomonadales > Pseudomonadaceae > Pseudomonas > Pseudomonas sp. URMO17WK12:I7. The sequence goes on from NZ_QLTL01000010.1 coordinate 147,617, forward strand.
CGTCGAGCAGCCGCTTGCCGAGCAGCCTACGCCGGTCGAGCCGGTGGCCCCGGTGGCCCCGGTGGTCGAAGCGCCTGTGCCAGAGCCGCTCGCTTCCCAGCCATTGCACGCACCCGAGCCTGAGCCGATCGCTGCTGAGCCGGTGGTCGCACCGACGCCTGAGCCCGTCGCCTCTGTGCCGCTGCAAGCGGGGCCGGTCGAAGTTGCCCCAGTTGTCGAGCATGCCGCCCCCGTCAGTAATCTGGTGCTTCCGGTAGCTGAAGAACCTGTGGCGCTGGTGCCGGACCTGGAGCCGAAGGCGCCGCCGGTGATTCCGGAACGTCCCGCGCCAGAGCCTGTGGTAGCGGCCGCAGTCGCGGCGCCTGCGCCAGTGGCGCCAGAGCCAGCCCCCGTAGTTGCCGCGCCGGTTGCCACCGAGCAGTCCAAACCCGGCTTCTTCGCCCGCCTCAAGCAGGGCCTGTCGAAGACCAGCGCCAGCATCGGCGAGGGCATGGCCAGCCTGTTCCTGGGCAAGAAGGTCATCGATGACGACCTGCTCGACGAGATCGAAACCCGGCTGCTGACTGCTGACGTTGGCGTAGAAGCCACTTCGGCCATTGTCCAGAACCTGACCCAGAAGGTCGCCCGTAAGCAGCTGGCCGACGCCGACGCGCTGTACAAGTCCCTGCAGGAAGAGCTGGCCGCACTGCTGCGCCCGGTCGAGCAGCCGCTCAAGGTCGAAGCGCAGAACAAGCCCTATGTGATTCTGGTGGTCGGCGTGAACGGTGCCGGCAAGACCACCACCATCGGCAAGCTTGCCAAGAAGCTGCAGCTGGAAGGCAAGAAAGTCATGCTGGCTGCCGGTGATACCTTCCGCGCCGCCGCTGTCGAGCAGTTGCAGGTCTGGGGTGAGCGTAACCAGATCCCGGTTATCGCCCAGCACACCGGCGCCGACTCCGCCTCGGTGATCTTCGACGCTGTACAGGCCGCCAAGGCCCGTGGTGTCGATGTGCTGATCGCCGACACCGCCGGCCGCCTGCACACCAAAGACAACCTGATGGAAGAGCTGAAGAAGGTCCGCAGGGTGATCGGCAAACTCGACGCCGAGGCGCCGCACGAGGTGCTTCTGGTGCTCGATGCCGGTACCGGGCAGAACGCAATCAGCCAGGCCAAGTACTTCAACCAGAGCGTCGAACTCACCGGCCTGGCCCTGACCAAGCTGGACGGTACCGCCAAGGGCGGGGTGATCTTCGCCCTGGCCAAGCAGTTCAACATCCCGATCCGCTTCATCGGCGTCGGTGAAGGCATCGACGACCTGCGCACCTTCGAAGCCGAGCCGTTCGTCAAGGCTCTGTTCGCCGAGCGAGACTGACCATGATCCGATTCGAACAGGTTGCCAAGCGCTACCCCAATGGCCATGTCGGCTTGCATGAGCTGAGTTTCCGGGCGCGCCGGGGCGAGTTCCTGTTCGTCACCGGGCATTCGGGGGCGGGCAAAAGCACCTTGCTGCGCCTGCTGCTGGCCATGGAACGCCCGACCAGCGGCAAGCTGATGCTGGCCGGGCAGGACCTGGGCCAGATCAGCAATGCACAGATCCCGTTCCTGCGCCGGCAGATCGGCGTGGTGTTCCAGAACCACCAGCTACTGTTCGACCGCACCGTGTTCAACAACATCGCCCTGCCGCTGCAGATTCTCGGCTTGTCCAAGGCAGAGATCGCCAAGCGCGTTGATTCGGCGCTGGAGCGTGTTTCGCTATCGGACAAGGGCGAGCTGTTCCCGGCCGACCTGTCCACGGGCCAGCAACAGCGGGTCGGTATTGCCCGTGCCATCGTCCACCAGCCGGCCTTGCTGCTGGCGGATGAGCCCACCGGTAACCTCGACCCGCGCCTGGCCGCAGAGATCATGGGCGTGTTCGAAGACATCAACCGCCTGGGCACCACAGTTCTGATCGCCAGCCACGACCTGGCACTGATTGCGCGCATGCGCCACCGCATGCTGACCTTGCAGCGCGGTCGTCTGATCGGCGATGGGGAGGCCGGGCAATGAGCACTACACGTACACCAAAGGTTTCCGAGCGCGTTGCGCCCAAGGCGGCCGACCCGCAGCCAGCAAACAAGAAGAGGGGCGGCGATCACGACGACGACGGCCCGGATTTTCGCACCCTGCTGCACGCCTGGCTGGAAAGCCATCGTGCCAGCCTGGCCGACAGCCTGCGACGCCTGGGCAAGCAGCCGATCGGTAGCTTCTTCACCTGCCTGGTGATGGCAGTGGCCCTTAGCATGCCCATGGGCCTGTCGCTGTTGTTGAAGAATATCGAGGTGCTGGGCGGCTCCTGGCAACGCGCTGCGCAGATTTCGCTCTACCTCAAGCTCGATGCGGGCAGCCAGCAGGGTGAAGCCCTGCGCGACGACATCAGGCGCATGCCGGGTGTCGCCGAAGCTCAGTACGTCAGCCCCGGGCAGGCCCTTGAAGAGTTCCAGCAGCAGTCCGGGCTGGGCGAGGCCCTGCGCGAATTGCCCGACAACCCGTTGCCCGGTGTCGTGGTGGTGACCCCGACCGAAGTCGACAAGCCAGCCCTGGAAGCCCTGCGGCAGCGCCTGTCGGAACTGCCAAGGGTAGAAAATGCGCAGCTGGACCTGGTATGGGTGGAGCGCCTGGCGGCGATCCTCAAGCTCGGCGATCGCTTCGTCTTCGGCCTGGCGGTAATGCTGATTTCTGCGTTGCTGTTAGTAATCGGTAACACAATTCGTCTACACATTGAAAACCGCCGTATCGAGATCGAAGTGATCAAGCTGGTAGGCGGCACCGACAGCTACGTACGCCGGCCTTTCCTGTACATGGGCGCCTTGTATGGCCTGGGTGCGGGCTTGCTGGCATGGGCGATCCTGGCCTTTGGTCTGAACTGGCTGAACGAGGCCGTGGTAGGGCTGTCCGGGCTGTACGGCAGTGACTTCGCCCTGGGTGGTGTGCCGGCTTCCGATGGTCTGTCGCTCTTGATCGGAGCGGTGCTGTTGGGGTATATCGGTGCATGGATCGCAGTCGCTCGTCATCTGAACGAGCTGGCGCCGCGATAGTTTTTACGTGCCAGCATTGACATTTTCTTCACCAGGGAACTTGTACGGTCGTTCCGGGTCAATGTTGGCAGCGCCCACAAGGCGCGAGTTTAGTAAGTCGGAGGTTCTTGAATGACCACATCGTTGCAACCTGCCTATGCCCTGGTACCCGGTGCAAACCTGGAAGCCTACGTGCACACGGTCAACAGCATCCCGCTGTTGTCTGTCGAGCAGGAGCGTGATCTGGCCGAGCGTCTCTATTACGAGCAGGATCTCGAGGCCGCTCGGCAAATGGTGATGGCCCACCTGCGTTTCGTCGTACATATCGCACGTAGCTATGCAGGCTATGGGCTGGCCCAGGCCGACCTGATCCAGGAAGGCAACGTAGGCCTGATGAAGGCAGTCAAGCGTTTCAACCCGGAAATGGGTGTGCGCCTGGTGTCCTTCGCCGTGCACTGGATCAAGGCAGAGATCCACGAATTCATCCTGCGCAACTGGCGCATCGTCAAGGTGGCGACCACCAAGGCCCAGCGCAAGCTGTTCTTCAACCTGCGCAGCCAGAAGAAGCGCCTGGCCTGGCTGAACAACGACGAGGTTCATCGCGTGGCTGAAAGCCTCGGCGTCGAGCCACGTGAAGTGCGCGAGATGGAAAGTCGCCTGAGTGGCCAGGACATGGCCTTCGACCCGGCAGCCGAAGCGGATGACGACAGCGCTTTCCAGTCGCCTGCGCATTACCTGGAAGACCACCGCTACGACCCGGCTGTACAGCTTGAGGATGCCGACTGGAGTGACAACTCCACCAGCAACCTGCACGAAGCGCTGCAAGGCCTGGATGATCGCAGCCGCGATATTCTCTACCAGCGCTGGCTGGCGGAAGAAAAGGCCACGTTGCATGAGCTGGCTGACAAGTACAGCGTTTCGGCTGAGCGGATTCGCCAGCTGGAGAAAAATGCGATGAACAAGGTCAAGGCGCTGATCACCACCTGATCAGGCTTGGTTGCATCGAGAAGCCGCTTGCCCGAAGAGGGTGAGCGGCTTTTTTTTGCCAGCGCGATTATGGGGCACTCCTGCCTGTAGAAGCGGCCTTGTGTCGCGAATGGGCTGCGCAGCAGCCCCAGAAATTCAAAGTTTGCGCGAAGAATCTAGTTGCATCAGGTAGCTGGGGCCACCCAACTGGCTCATCTGTCGCCGAATCCAGCCCGCTCGGCTCGCCACGTAGGCGCTCGGGCGGCTGGCACTCCATTTGATCGGGCTTGGCAGCACCGCCGCGAGTTGCGCGGCCTGCTGGCGGGTCAGCCGGCTGGCATCCACACCAAAGTGATAGCGGGCGGCCGCCTGGGCGCCAAACACGCCCTGGCCCCATTCGGCGCTGTTCAGATACACCTCGAGAATGCGTTCCTTCGACCAGAACAGCTCGATCAGCGCGGTGAACCAGGCTTCCAGCCCCTTGCGGAACCAGCTGCGGCCCGACCACAGGAACAGGTTTTTGGCCACCTGTTGGGTCAAGGTGCTGGCACCACGAATGCTGCCACCACGCTCGTTGTATGCCAGTGCCGCCTGGATGGCCGGAATGTCGAAGCCCCAATGGCTGGCGAACTTCTGGTCTTCTCCGGCGATGACCGCAACCTTGAGCTCGTCGGAGATGTTTTCCCACGGTTCCCAGTCGCGTTGCAGGTCGATCGGCTCGCCACTCACCCATGATTGGACCTTGCGCTCGAGCATCAGGGCGGTGCCCGGAGGCGGTACCCAGCGAAACACCAGTACCAGCACGATACTGCCGGTGGCGAACCAGAGCAGGGCGCGGGCGAAGCGGCGGAGAATGGATGACAGCATGGCGATGGCTTGGCCGGACCGGTGGAACGGGCCATTATACAGACCCGATACAAGGAGTCGTCCCATGCTTCGCAGCTTCCTCATGCTCGCCGCCTTCTTCGGCTTCACCGGCGTCGCCCTGGGCGCGTTCGCCGCGCATGGGCTTAGGAACCGCCTGACCGCGGATTACCTGGCCATTTTCCACACGGGGGTCACCTATCAGCTGGTGCATGCCCTGGCGATCTTTGGTGTCGCCGTGCTTTCGGCGCACCTGCCGGGGCGCCTGGTTGGCTGGGCCGGCGGTCTGTTCGCCCTGGGCATCGTGCTGTTCTCCGGTAGCCTGTACCTGCTGACCCTCAGCGGCCTGGGCAAGCTGGGTATCATCACACCCATTGGTGGCCTGTGCTTCCTCGCCGGTTGGCTGTGCCTGGGCCTGGCTGCCTGGCGCCTGGGCTGACCAAGCGGTCCACAATCGCGACTAATGGCGTGCAGCGCCCTTGGGTTCATACGTGGATCGGCGCTAGAATGCGGGCCCCAAAGAACAATGGTGGCCGTGCGCATGCGCATTCAACTGAACGGTGAACCTTACGAATTGCCCGCTGGCGAAAGCGTCGCGGCGCTGCTGACCCGCCTGGAACTGACCGGGCGCCGGGTGGCGGTGGAACTCAACCTGGATATCGTGCCGCGTAGCCAGCACGACAGCACGCAGCTGAACGAAGGCGATCAGGTCGAGGTGGTCCACGCCATCGGTGGTGGCTGACCCCGGTCCGGCGATTCACCTGCAAGCCCAGCAATCTTTTCCCGAGGAACAACGATGAGCAACGTTCGTAGCGACAAGCCCTTCATCCTGGCCGGGCGCACTTTCCAGTCGCGCCTGCTGGTCGGCACCGGCAAATACCGTGACATGGAAGAAACCCGCCTGGCCACCGAGGCCTCGGGTGCCGAAATCGTCACCGTGGCCGTGCGCCGGACCAACCTGGGCCAGAATGCGGGCGAGCCGAACCTGCTCGACGTGCTGTCGCCCGACAAGTACACCATCCTGCCAAACACGGCAGGTTGCTTTGACGCTGTCGAGGCGGTGCGTACCTGCCGTCTGGCCCGTGAGCTGCTCGATGGTCACAAGTCCCACGAGTCGCGCACGCTGGTGAAGCTGGAAGTGCTGGCCGACCAGAAAACCCTGTTCCCTAACGTGATCGAAACCCTCAAGGCCGCCGAAGTGCTGGTCAAGGACGGTTTTGACGTGATGGTCTACACCAGCGACGACCCGATCATCGCCCGCCAGCTGGCCGAAGCCGGCTGCATCGCGGTGATGCCGCTGGCCGGCCTGATCGGCACTGGCCTGGGCATCTGCAACCCGTACAACCTGCAGATCATCCTCGAAGAATCGAAGGTGCCGGTACTGGTCGATGCAGGTGTGGGCACCGCCTCGGATGCCACCATCGCCATGGAAATGGGCTGTGAAGCCGTGCTGATGAACTCGGCTATCGCCCACGCCCAACAGCCGGTGCTGATGGCCGAGGCCATGAAGCACGCCATCCTCGCCGGTCGCATGGCCTACCTGGCCGGCCGCATGCCGAAAAAACTTTATGCCAGCGCCTCGTCGCCGCTGGATGGTCTGATCAAGTAAGAGCCCCTGATGACTGACTCGCAAGATACGCCGATCTCCGCCGACGGCGAAGCCCGCCCACACCGCCGCATCAAGAGTTTCGTGATGCGCGCCGGGCGCATGACCGAAGGCCAGCAACGCGGCCTTGACCAGGGCGGCCCGCTGTACATCCTGCCGCTGGCCGACAGCCCGGTGGATTACGACCAGGTGTTCGGCCGTTCGGCGCCGCGTACCCTGGAGATCGGCTTCGGCATGGGCCATTCCCTGCTGGAGATGGCCGCTGCTGCGCCTGAGCAGGACTTCATCGGTGTTGAAGTGCACCGTCCGGGTGTCGGCGCACTGCTCAACGGTGTGCTGACCCAGGGTCTGAAGAACCTGCGTGTCTACGACTGCGACGCCATTGAGGTGCTCAACCGCTGTGTGGCCGACAACAGCCTCGATCGCCTGATGCTGTTCTTCCCTGACCCTTGGCACAAGGCGCGTCACCACAAGCGCCGTATCGTCCAGCTGGAGTTCGCCGAGCTGGTACGGCGTAAGCTCAAGCCTGGTGGCGTGTTCCACATGGCGACTGACTGGGAACCCTATGCCGAGTACATGCTGGAAGTGATGAGCGCAGCCCCGGGTTATCGTAACCGTGCTGAAGACGGTACTTACGTGCCGCGCCCGGAAGAGCGCCCGATCACCAAGTTCGAACGCCGCGGCGAGCGGCTGGGGCATGGGGTGTGGGATCTGAAGTTCGAGAAGGTGGATTGATCGGCTGGATAAGCCTTTCTATGTGCTGATGCCTGTATAACTGCAGGCGAAAAAAAACCGCTCTGAGAAGGGCGGTTTTTTTTGGGGGAGCTTCAGGACTGAGTATCCTTTGCTCCGGGATTTCATCGAAAACGTTCACACAGTCAGTGGATCATAGGCAGCCAGAAAGGACGCGTCAATGATCAGAAATATCCAGCATCACGTGTGTCGGCGCGGTTAACAACTTTGACCGCGCATCCCAAGTATCATCGCGCTGCTCCTGTGTGGGCGAGTTCGCTGATGGGCCGGGTAGGAGAAGAATTCTGCTTTTCGGCCCCTTCGACATGGCCTGAGAACCATGCCGGTATCTGATTTCGAAGGGCCATCAACCTGGCCACTTCACCGAAAACGTTCACACAGTTTTCGAAGGCATCGAAGTACCGGTTAGATGCTGGAAGATTGGCCCGCCAACACGGAGGCCAAGGCTTATGAAGCGTTTGCTTGATACGCTGAGCCGCGTCTGGAGGCTCGTCCGGATCCTGACTGTGATCAAGACTGTTCGAGACTTCATGCGCGATCACTTCGACGATGCCCAGTAAGGGCTAGTCAGGTGGTAGAGCTGCCCTGGTTCGCCGGGGCAGCTTTTAGCAGGCTCACCCGCGGCGGTCAGCCACAACGCCAATCAGTACTAGTACAACCAACAGCACCGGCGCCAAGGCATAGTTGTTGAACTGCCCCAGTCCCTTCACTACCCAAGGCGTGGCATAGATCAGCGCCGCACCACTGCCGATCATCACCAGCGCAGCCATGACCGGCACGCGCAACGCACCCGCCAGGGCGCCCAGGCGCTGGTCCACCCAGCCTTTGATATCGGTGCCGAACAGCACCAGCAGGCAGCCTACCAGGGCCAGGGAAATCTCCGACAGGTTGCTGCGGCTCCAGCGCGAAACCGTGGCGAGCAGATCAAGTACCAGATCCATGGGTCATCCTTAGGTCAAGAAATACTGCAGCAGGTCATTGAGGAACAGCTGGCCGCGTGGCGTGGCCACCAGTCGATCCGGTTCGACCTGCAAAAGGCCCTTTTGTTCGGCCGCACGGCGGGCTTCGGCCAGCTGTGCCAGGGGCAGCCCGGTGCGTTGGGTGAACAGCTCAGCTTCCACGCCATCGGTGAGGCGCAGGGCGTTCATCAGGAACTCGAACGGCAACTCGTCGACCGGCAGCAGCTTCTCGCCGGCCTTGAACGGCTTGGCCAGGTTCAGGTAATCCTTAGGCAGGCGGGTCTTCCAGGTGCGCAGGATGCGGCCATCGGCGAATGTCAGCTTGCCATGGGCGCCGGCACCGATGCCGATGAAGTCGCCGAAGCGCCAGTAGTTGAGGTTGTGCCGGGCGGCACGGTCAGCCTGGGCGTAGGCCGAAACCTCATACTGCTTGAAGCCGTGGGCCGCCATCAGGGCCTGGCCGGCTTCCTGGATGTCCCAGAGGATATCGTCCTCGGGCAGCTCCGGCGGCTGGTTCCAGAACACTGTGTTTGGCTCGACGGTCAGCTGATACCACGACAGGTGCGTCGGCCCCAGGTCGATGGCTTGGCGCAGGTCGCCCAAGGCGTCGTCCAGCGACTGGTCGGGCAGGCCGTGCATCAAGTCCATGTTGAAGTTGTCGAAGCCCGCAGCACGTGCCATGCCGGCGGCGCGGATCGCCTCGTCGCCATTGTGGATGCGCCCCAGTGCCTCCAGCTTGGCCGGCTGGAAGCTCTGCACACCGATCGACAGGCGGTTGATACCCGTTTGCCGGTAGGCCTTGAACTTCTCCTGCTCGAAAGTACCCGGGTTGGCCTCGAGGGTGATCTCGATGTCCGGCGCGAACGGGATGCGCTGCTCTACGCCGCGCAGCAGGCGCCCCAGGGCATTGGCGCCGAACAGGCTCGGCGTACCGCCGCCGAAGAAGATCGACGACAGTGTCCGACCCTGCACGGCGGCCAGTTCCAGGTCGAGGTCGGTCAACAGGGCGTCGACGTAGGCCTCTTCCGGTAGCTCAGGCCCGGCGGCGTGGGAGTTGAAATCGCAGTAAGGGCATTTGCGCACACACCACGGGATGTGGATGTACAGCGCCAGCGGCGGCAGGCTGGTGAGCGCCACCGCGCCGGCTTCGGACAGCGTTGCGATCATGCCAGGCCCAGACGTTGACGCAGCAGGGCCATGGCGCGGGCGCGGTGGCTGAGCTGGTTCTTATCCACAGGGGCGAGGTCGGCGCTCGAACACTTGCGCTCTGGCACCCAGAACAGCGGGTCGTAGCCGAAGCCATGCTCGCCGCTGGCTTCGAACAGGATGCTGCCGTGCCACAGGCCTTCGCAAAGGATCGGCAGCGGGTCATCGGCATGGCGCACCAGGGCCAGCACGCAGACGAACTGCGCGCCGCGCTGGTCTTGCGGCACGTCTTTCAGGGCTTCGAGCAACTTGGCATTGTTCGCCGCGTCACCTTTGCCATCGGCATAACGCGCCGAGTAGATGCCCGGCGCGCCGCCGAGGAAGTCCACCGCCAGGCCGGAGTCGTCGGCAAGTGCTGGCAGGCCAGAGATGCGTGCTGCATTGCGGGCCTTGAGGATGGCGTTTTCGACGAACGACAGGCCGGTTTCCTCGGGCTCGACCTGGCTGAACTCGCCGATCGAGCGCAGTTGCACGGACTGGCCGAGCATGGCCTGGAGTTCCTTGAGCTTGCCGGCGTTGTGGCTGGCCAATACGAGTTGCTGGAAATTCATCATTCGCCTGGGAACACTTCCTGGTTGAAACTGAGTTGATGGCTGACCCCGCCGGTTTCGACATTGAGGTCGAAGGTCAGGGTCTCGGCCTGCTCGATCTTGAACTGGGCGATGTAGTACACCGCGCCTTGGTCGGTTATCTGCTTGAACGACAGCGGGCTGGTGCGCCCGGTCAGGTCTTTCACCGTGCCGCTGACCACCGCCATCGCCGGCTTGTCGGCCTTGAGCACGGCGATGTTGAGCACGCCTTGGTTCTTGCTGCGGTTGAGCCCGGTGGCAGCGGCGATGTCCGGTTGCAGCATGCTCGAGGTGAAAGCGCTGTAGTGCACCGTCACGTCGCCAAAGACTTCCTTGCGCTCGGGGCGGGCAGCATCGGCCGCCATCACTGGCAGTGCCAGGCACAGGCTGATCAGGAACAGGGCTAGGCGACGCATGGTGCGAGTCCTCCGGTGGGCGTCAGACCGCCAGTTGGTGCTCCTGCAGGCCTGGGCTACTGACGCGATAGATGCCGATTTCACCTAGTAGATTAGGCCATAGCCGCCCACCCCACCCGTTACGGTGCAAGTGGTCGACGGCGAGGCGGTCCAGGACCTTGGCGCGGCGCTCATGGCACAGCTCTTCGAAGTCGGCGAAGGTGCAGAAGTGGATGTTCGGCGTGTTGTACCAGGTGTAGGGCATGAAGTCCGACACCGGCATGCGGCCCTTGGTGGCCAGGTACCAGCGGCAGCGCCAATGGCCGAAGTTGGGGAAGGTGATGATGCACTGGCGGCCTACCCGCAGCATCTCGTCCAGAATGCGGTCGGGGTACTCCACGGCTTGCAGGGCCTGGGTCATGATCACCACATCGAAGCTGTTGCTGGCAAAGTTGCCCAGACCCTTGTCGAGGTCCTGTTCGATGACGTTGACGCCCTTGGCCACGCAGGCGGCGATGTTGTCGGCGTCGATCTCCAGGCCATAACCGGTGACCTGCTTGCGGTCACGCAGCGAGGCCAGCAGCTCGCCATTGCCGCAGCCCAGGTCGAGTACCCGGCTGCCAGCGGGAATCCACTCGTGGATGATTTCCAGATCGGCTCTCATGCTGTCCTCAGATGGCGATGCGGTTCATGTAGTTCGCGAAACCCTGCATGTAGCGAGGTGTGGGGATCAGGAAGGCATCGTGCCCATAAGGTGAGTCGATTTCCAGATAGCAGACGTTCTTGCGCGCTGCCATCAAGGCATCGACGATCTCCCGCGAGCGGGCTGGCGAGAAGCGCCAGTCGGTGGTGAACGACATGATGCAGTAGTCTGCCTTGACGTGGGCCAGGGTGGCGGCCAGGTCGCCACCTTGTGCCGCGGCCGGGTCGAAATAGTCCAGAGCCTTGGTCATCAGCAGGTAGGTGTTGGCGTCGAAACGGCCGGAAAACTCCTCGCCCTGATAGCGCAGGTAGCTTTCGACCTGGAATTCGACGCTGTGGAAGTCGTAGTTGAGCTTGTCGCTCTTCAGCTCGCGGCCGAATTTCTCACCCATCGAGTCGTCGGACAGGTAAGTGATGTGGCCGACCATGCGCGCCAACATCAGGCCGCGCTTGGGGATCACGCCCTGGTCCTGAAACGAGCCGCCGTGGAACTCGGGGTCGGTGAGGATGGCCTGGCGTGCCACTTCGTTGAAGGCGATGTTCTGCGCCGACAGCTTGGGCGCCGAGGCGATGTCCACGCAGTGACGCACGCGTTCGGGGTAGGTTATGGTCCACTGCAATGCCTGCATGCCGCCCAGGCTGCCACCGACGATGGCGGCCCACTGCGCAATGCCCAGGCGGTCGGCCAGGCGTGCCTGGCTGTGCACCCAGTCTTCCACGGTCAGTACCGGGAACTCGGCGCCATAAGGCTTGCCGGTGGCCGGGTTGATGCTGCTCGGGCCAGTGCTGCCGTTGCAGCCGCCGAGGTTGTTCAGGCTGACCACGAAGAAGCGGTTGGTATCGATCGGCTTGCCAGGGCCGATGCAGCTGTCCCACCAGCCCGGCTTGCGGTCGGTGGCGGCATGGTAACCCGCGGCATGGTGATGGCCGGACAGGGCATGGCAGATCAGCACGGCATTGCTTGCGCTGGCGTTCAGGGTGCCGTAGGTCTCGTAGATCAGCTCGTAGCTGTTCAGCGAGCGGCCACAGGCCAGGGCCAGCGGTTCATCGAACTTGGCAATTTGCGGTGTAACCAGACCGACGGAATCTTCGGGAAGGACAGTGGACATCGACCCTGCTCACGCTTGACGGAGGCGTAAGTCTAAAGAGCGCTACCCCCAGCGGCAAGCAAAGGCTTGCCGCTGGGGGAAACCAGCAGGCATCGAGGCTTAGATCATCCGCCACAGTTCCTGTGGCATGCCCGCGTAGGCTGCCAGCGGTGGCATGACGAACGACTGGATCACCTGGATCGCCAGGAAGGCAAAGATTGGCGAGATGTCCATGCCGCCCAGGTTGGGCACGATGCGGCGGAACGGTGCCAGGACGGGCTCACTGATCTGCCAGGCCAGTTCGGCAGCCGGGTTGTGGCTGTTCGGTGCGACCCAGGAAACGATCACCATGACGATCATCGCGACCCAGAAGATTTTCAGGAACAGCGAAGTGATGCCGATGATGGCCCACATCAGCAGGTGCAGGACGTCGCCGAAGGTGCCGTAGGTGACCATCAGCACGAAGCCCATGAGCAGTGCCTGGATGACGATCGCCAACAGCAGCGACGAAGTGTCCAGGCCACCGATGCTGGGGATCACCCGGCGGATCGGCTTGAGCAGCGGCTGGGTCGCGCGCACGGCGAACTGGCTCAGCGGGTTGTAGAAGTTGGCCTTGACCAGTTGCAGCACAAAGCGCAGCAGAACGATTACCAGGTACAGGCTGACCAGGGTTTGCACCACGAAGATCGCGGCGCCGGACAGTGCATTCATCAACAGCTCCTTATTTGCCCAGTTGTTCGGCCAGCTCGGCGGAACGCTTCGATGCCGCTTCCAGCGCCTGTTCGACGATGGCTTCGAAACCGTTGCCCTGGAACGACTTGATCGCCGCCTCGGTAGTGCCGGCTGGCGAGGTGACGCGGCGGCGCAGTTCTGCGGCATCGACATCACTGGCCACGGCCATGTGCGCGGCGCCCAGGGCGGTTTGCAGGGTCAGCTGCGAGGCGGTTTCGCGTGGCAGGCCCAGTTTTTCACCCGCAGCGGTCATCGCTTCGATGAGAAGGAAGAAGTAGGCCGGGCCACTGCCGGAAACGGCGGTGACGGCGTCCAGTTGCTGTTCTTGCTCCAGCCACAGGGCGGTGCCGACTGCCGACAGGAGTTGCTCGGCCTGCTGGCGTTGCTCGGCAGACACTTCAGTGGTGGCGTACAGGCCGCTGACACCCTGGCGCAGCAGTGCCGGCGTATTGGGCATGCAGCGCACCACCGGACGGGCACCCAGCCAGGTCTGCAGGCTGGCGCAGGTGATACCGGCGGCGATCGAGACGATCAGCTGGCCGTCTTCCAGGTTCGGCTTCAGCGCTTCGCACACGGCCTTCATGACCTGTGGCTTCACTGCCAGCACGACCACGTCGGCACCAGCGATGGCCTGGGCGTTGTCTTCGAATGCCTCGATGCCGTGTTCGGCCTGGACGCGGGTGCGGGTCTCGGCGCCGGGGTCGCTGGCACGGATCTGCGCCGCGTCCAGGCCCTGGGCACGCAGGCCACCGATCAGGCTGGCGGCCATGTTGCCGGCGCCGATAAAGGCAATACGTGTCTTGCTCATGTCAGGTCCTTGAAGGAAAGAGTGAGTAAAGCATGGAATCAGACGGGGCCGTAGTTGCGGGCGCCGAACAGGGCGGTCCCGATACGTACCCAGGTCGCGCCTTGGGCGATGGCCGCTTCCAGGTCGTGGCTCATGCCCATCGACAGGGTGTCCAGGCCAAGCTCCAGGTGCTCCTGAAGCTTACGCAGGCCGGCGAAGGCGGCCTCTTGAGTGGCGCGGTCTTCGGTTGGCTCTGGGATCGCCATCAGGCCGCGCAGGCGCAGGTTTGGCAGTGCTGCCACGGCTTTGGCCAGCGCTGGTAGGTCGGCTGGGGCGCAGCCGGACTTGCTGTCTTCACCGCTGACGTTCACCTGCAGGCAGATGTTCAGCGGTGGCAGGCCCGCAGGGCGCTGTTCGGACAGGCGTTGGGCGATTTTCAGGCGGTCCACGGAGTGTACCCAGTCGAAATGTTCGGCAATGGCTTTGGTCTTGTTCGACTGAATGGGGCCGATGAAGTGCCAGATCAAGGGCAGGTCGCGCAGTTCTTCCTGCTTGGCCAGGGCTTCCTGCAGGTAATTTTCACCGACATCACGCACGCCGGCGGCGTGGATTTCGCGAATGGCGGCGGCCGGTTTGGTCTTGCTCACCGCCAGCAGCTGGACGCTGGCCGGGTCGCGCCCGGCAGCTTGGGCAGCGTTGTGGATACGGGCGGCGAGGGCGGAAAGGTTGTCTGCTATGGTGGACATGGATCGATGCCGTCGGCTCTGGAGATCTTCGGCATTCTACCTGCTTGATGGCTATTGGGGAGTCTCATGGATGTGACCGACCTGTTGGCCCGGGCCATGGGCGCAGGGGCGAGCGACCTGCATCTGGCTGCGGGCGAGATACCGATGCTGCGTGTGGATGGCGAGCTGCGGCGCATGCCGCTACCGGGGGTGACCACGGCAGGGTTGAGCGACGCACTGACCCCGCTGCTCGACGAGGGCCAGTGCCGGCAGTGGTTGCAAGGCGACGAGCTGGATCTGGCACTGGAACTGGCATCGCTGGGGCGTTTTCGTCTCAATCTGTTTCGTCAGCTGAACGGCCTGGCAGCCTCGTTTCGTCTGATTCCGAAACGCATTGCCAGTGTCGACGAACTTGATCTTGAAGAAGTGTTTCAAGCCGTTGCGCAGCACAGGGATGGCCTGGTGCTGGTAGGCGGCCCGACCGGCAGCGGCAAGTCGAGCACCCTGGCGGCACTGATTGACCGGCTCAATGGTGAGCGGGCGCTACATATCATCACCCTCGAAGACCCTGTTGAAGTTATCCACAGCAGCCAATGCAGCCTGGTCAACCAGCGCGAGATCGGCCGGCATTGTCGCGACTTCGGTCAAGGGCTGCGCAGCGCTCTGCGTCAGGACCCGGATGTGATCATGATTGGCGAATTGCGCGACCTGGAAACCATCCGCCTGGCGCTACGCGCGGCGCAGACGGGGCATCTGGTGCTGGCAACGGTGCATACGCGGTCTGCGGCCGGCAGCATTGATCGGTTGATCGAGGTATTTGCGGCAGACGAAAAGCCGCTGGTGCGGGCGATGCTGGCGGAGTCGTTGCGCCTGGTGGTGGCACAGGTGCTGGTCAAGCGTGTGGGCGGCGGCCGGGTGGCGGCGCGAGAGGTGTTGGTGGCGACGCCTGCGGTGCGCAACCTGGTGCGGGAGGGGCGGATGGCGCAGTTGTGTTCGGTTATGCAGGCGGGGGCGGCGGAGGGAATGCGGACGATGGAGGGGGCGATGTTTGGGCTGAGGGAGAATGGATTGATCGGGGATTTTTAGAGCCTGTTCCGGCCCTTTCGCGGGCAAGCCCGCTCCCACAGTTACTGCACAGCACTGGAAAACGGTGCTGATTCTGTGGGCGCGGTCTTGCCCCGAAGAGGCCGAAACCGATTTAGCGCTTGGCCAGGCTCAGCTGTTGCTGCTCTTTGGGCAGCACCCGCTTGGCAACCACATAGTGCTGCTGCCAGTACGGCTTGCTCAGGTTGTCGATGCTCACCCGCTTGCCGGTGCGCGGCGCATGGATAAAGCGGTCGTTACCCAGGTAGATGGCAACGTGATTGACCCGGCGGCTCTTGATATTGAAGAAGATCAGATCGCCTGGCTTGAGGTCGCTCTTTGCCACTTTTACGCCGTGGCCCTGGGCCATGGCGTTGGACGTACGCGGCAGGTCGACATCTGCCACGTCGTTGAACGCGTATTTGACCAGCCCGCTGCAATCGAACCCTTTTTTCGGGTTGCTGCCGCCCCAAACATAAGGGGTACCGAGCACGTTGACCGCACGGCTGAGCACATCGCTGCTCTGCTTCGGCGACATTGCCGCAACGGCAGGCAGGTTGTGGCCTTTGCCCGAATAGTTCGAGCGTGCGTGCAGCGTGGTCTGCTTGACGGGCGCGTGTTTCACCGAAGTGTTGCTGGTGTAGCCCGTGAAACCATTAGGAAGACGTTGCTCACGATTGGTGGCGTGGGCGGCCAGGGGCAATAATAGGCAGAGGGTCAGCCATGTCTTGAATAAAGGCGGCATAGATGAAGCTCTTATGAATGTTTATGTGTTTGGCGCGCAACTTTATAACAGCTTTTTGCTCCTTTTCAGGGCCGTTGGTCGATTGTCATGCTGCCGTACGTCGGCCTGCAGCGGAAAAGTCACATTTTTATTTAGAAAATTTTCGGATAACCCACGAGGGCTATGAATGAACAGTTATCAACAGGGGACGCCGCACCACGACACCCACAGCAAGGTCATCGGTTACTTGTTGTGGATCTTCGGCTTTACCGGCTCGCACCGTTTCTACTACGGCAAGCCGATCACCGGGACAATCTGGTTCTTCACCTTGGGCCTGCTTGGCATAGGCTGGCTGATCGACCTGTTCCTGATCCCGTCGATGGACCGCGAAGCTGACATGCGTTTCCAGTCCGGTCGTATCGACTACAACATTGCCTGGGTCCTGCTGACCTTCCTGGGTATCTTTGGTGTGCACCGGCTGTACCAGGGCAAGTGGATCTCGGCGATCATCTACTTCTTCACTGGCGGCTTGTTCCTGGTCGGTGTGCTGTACGACTTCTGGACCTTGAACGGCCAGATTTCCGAAGCCAATTCCCGCAGCCGGTAGGGCGGCAAGCGCCCACAAAAAAGGCCTTGTCGCGCTGAGCGGCAAGGCCTTTTTCGTTACTGGCGGGTCTGCCGCTGCTGCAGCAGCAGGTTGCTGAAGCCCGCCCCTGCCAACTGCTTCTGCGCCCCGGTCAGCTGTTCACGGTTGCTGAACGGCCCGACCAGCACGCGGTACCAGGTTTCTTCCTTGACGGTACCCGACTCGACCTTGACCGCCTGGCCGAGCAGGATGATCTGCGCGCGTACCTTGTCTGCGTCGGCCTGCTTGCGGAACGAACCGGCCTGCAGGAAGTACTGCGTGGTCGCCGCCGGCTTGATCACCGGTGGTGCAGGTGGCGGCGTTTGCCCCAGCAGCGCGGCCTGGGCGCGTGCAGTATCGATCTTCGCAGCTTCTGCCGGTGTGACTGGGGTCACGGGCTGTGCCGGTACTGGTGGGGTCTTCTCCGGCACGGCCTCAGGCGGCACGATTACCTCAGACTCGGGCAGCAGCGTGTAGAAGTCGTACTTCGGTTTCACCGGCTGCTGTGGCGTCGCAGTCGTGGTCGACTTGCTGGCCTCGGCCAATTTCTCCGGCTTCTGCTGTTCGGGCTTGGTGCGCTTGATGTCACCGCCGCCGGGTTCGAGCTTCATCAGGAAGACGATGAATGCACCGACCGTCAGGCCGACTGCCAGCCATACCCAGCCGGGGATCGGCTGCTTGGCTGGCGCCGTCTGACGGCTGGCACCGCGTTTGGGCGCTGGTTTTTTCTTGGCAGCCAACTTACATGCGCTCCAGGGTTTCCAGGCCGAGCAGCTCCAGACCTTGTTTGAGGGTGCGACCGGTCAGGGCGGCCAGGCGCAGGCGGCTCTGCTGTTGCTCGGGGGTGTCGGCAGCGAGGATCGGGCAGTTCACGTAGAAGCTCGAGAACAGGCCGGCCAGGTCGTACAGGTAGCTGCACAGTACGTGCGGGGTACCCTTGTCGGCGACGTTGTTGAGGATTTCGCCGAACTGGGCCAGGGACGCGGCCAGGTCCTGTTCCTGAGGGGCCTGCAGCACGATGGCGCCGTCGACTTCGTCGAAGCCTTTGCCCAGCTTGCGGAACACACCGGCCACGCGGGTGTAGGCGTACAGCAGGTACGGCGCGGTGTTGCCTTCGAAGTTGAGCATCAGCTCGAAGTTGAAGCTGTAGTCGCTGGTGCGGTGCTTGGACAGGTCGGCGTATTTCACCGCGCCGATGCCCACCACTTCACCGATGTGACGCAGCTCGTCTTCGGTAAATTCCGTGTTCTTTTCCTTGACCAGCGCGTAGGCGCGCTCCTTGGCCTCGGTGAGCAGGTCGATCAGCTTGACGGTGCCACCGTCGCGGGTCTTGAACGGGCGGCCGTCGGCGCCGTTCATGGTGCCGAAGCCCATGTGCTCCATTTGCATCGGGTGGCCGACGAAGCCGGCGCGGCGGGCCACTTCGAACACCTGGTTGAAGTGCAGGGCCTGGCGCTGGTCGACGAAATACAGGGCGCGGTCGGCCTTGAGCACGTTGCTGCGGTAGCGCACGGCGGCCAGGTCGGTGGTGGCGTACAGGTAGCCGCCGTCAGCCTTCTGCACGATCACCGGCAGTGGCTCGCCTTCGCTGTTCTTGAATTCTTCGAGGAATACACACTGGGCGCCTTGGTCCTCGACCAGCAGGCCCTTGGCCTTGAGGTCGGCGACCACGTTGGCCAGGTCAGCGTTGTAGGCGCTTTCGCCCATCACGTCGGCCATGGTCAGCTTGACGTTGAGCAGCTCGTAGGTCTTCTGGCAGTGCGACAGCGAGATGTCCTTGAAGCGTGTCCACAGGGCCAGGCACTCAGGGTCGCCGGCCTGCAGCTTGACCACCAGGCCGCGGGCGCGGGTGGCAAACTCTTCAGATTCGTCAAAGCGCTTCTTCGCTGCGCGGTAGAAGTTCTCCAGGTCCGACAGCTCGTCGCTGGTGATCGGGTTTTCCTGCAGGTAGGCCATCAGCATGCCGAACTGGGTGCCCCAGTCGCCGACGTGGTTCTGGCGTATGACGTTGTCACCGAGGAACTCCAGCACGCGCGCGACGCTGTCACCAATGATGGTCGAGCGCAGGTGGCCGACGTGCATCTCCTTGGCCAGGTTGGGTGCCGACATGTCGATCACCACCTTCTGCGCAGGGCCTGCCTTGCGCGCACCGAGGTGATCGTCGGCAAGCGCGGCGTCCAGGCGCTTGGCCAGGGCGTCGGTGTTCTGGAAGAAGTTCAGGAAGCCTGGGCCGGCGATCTCGACCTTACTGATGTCGGCGCTGGCCGGCAGGGCGTTGATCACTTTTTCGGCCAGGTCGCGCGGCTTCATGCCGGCCGGCTTGGCCAGCATCATGGCGATGTTGCTGGCGAAGTCGCCGTGGGTCTTGTCCCGGGCGTTTTCCACCTGGATCGCCGGCGAGAGCCCTTCAGGCAGCACACCGTCGGTGACGAGTTGGGTGAGGGCTTGCTGGATCAGCTGGCGAATGGTGTCTTTCATGGGGATCTCTTTTCGACCGCAAGCGCGGTGGAGCGCCTGGATGCGCAGGTGGAAAAACTGGGCATTATCCGTTGCCGGGGGCGGGTTGCCAACCTTTGAGCTGCAAGCTACAGGCTGCAAGCGACAAGAAAAACCGGCCACACGCCGCCTGTGATTGCTTGTGGCTTGCAGCTAATGGCTTGTCGCTCAATAGAGATCGACCGGGTCGACATCCAGCGACCAGCGTACCTGGCGCCCGCTCGGCAGTTGCTCCAACACTAGCAACCAGGCGCTGATCAGTCGATGCAAGGGGGCCCGGGTATTGGCCTGAATCAACAATTGTGCTCTGAAACGCCCAGCGCGCCGCTCCATGGGCGCAGGCACTGGCCCGAGCAGTTCGATGCCGGGCAGCCGTTGTTCGGCGACCAGTCGCTCGGCGGCGGCGCAGGCTTCGTCAAGGAAACCCTCGGCCTGGCCGGGCTTGTGCGCTTCGGCGCGCAGCAGGGCAAGGTGGGAGAACGGTGGCAGCCCGGCATTGCGGCGTTCGTCCAAGGCCTGCTCGGCGAAGGCGAAATAACCTTGTTCGGTCAGTTGCACCAGCAGCGGGTGGTCGGCCAGGTGTGTCTGAATGATCACTTTGCCAGGCTCTTCGGCGCGCCCAGCCCGGCCTGCGACCTGGACGATCAGCTGGGCCATGCGCTCGCTGGCGCGAAAGTCTCCGGAGAACAGCCCGCCATCGGCATCGAGGATGGCGACCAGGGTTACCCGCGGGAAATGGTGCCCCTTGGCCAGCATCTGGGTGCCGACCAGGATGCTTGGCTGGCCGCGCTGGATGGTGCTGAGCAAGTTGTGCATGGCGTCCTTGCGCGCCGTGCTGTCGCGGTCCACGCGCAGGATCGGGTAATCCGGGAACAGGACTTTCAGGCGCTCTTCGGCGCGTTCGGTGCCGGCGCCAACGGGCCGCAGGTCGACGTGGTTGCACTTCGGGCACTGGTGCGGCAGGCGCTCGTCGTAGCCGCAGTGGTGGCAGCGCAGCACGCCAGAGCGCTGGTGCACGGTCATGCGGGCATCGCAGCGCGGGCACTCGGACAGCCAGCCACAGTCATGGCACAGCAAGGTTGGGGCGAAGCCGCGGCGATTGAGGAACACCAGGACTTGCTGGCCAGCCTCCAGGGTCTGGCGGATGGCCTGCTGCAACGGGCCGCTGATGCCGCTGTCCAGCGGCAGGCTTTTCACATCCAGGCGCAGCATGCGCGGTGGGCGGGCTCCGCCAGCGCGCTGGTTCATGCGCAGCAGGCGATAGCGACCGGTGAGCGCGTTGTGCAGGGTTTCCAGCGACGGGGTGGCGGAACCAAGCAGGATCGGGATGTTTTCCTGGTGAGCGCGCACCAGCGCCAGGTCGCGGGCGTGGTAGCGCAGGCCTTCCTGTTGCTTATAAGAACCGTCGTGTTCTTCGTCGATGATGATCAGGCCAGGGTTCTTCATCGGGGTGAACAGCGCCGAACGTGTACCGATGATGATGTCGGCTTCGCCGTCGCGGGCGGCCAGCCAGGCATCAAGGCGCTCACGGTCGTTCACGGCCGAGTGCAGCAGGGCGATGCGGGCGTTGAAGCGCTGCTCGAAACGCGCCAGGGTCTGCGGGCCTAGGTTGATCTCGGGGATCAGTACCAGCGCTTGCTTACCGGCTTCCAGGGTTTCGCGGATCAGCTGCAGGTACACCTCGGTCTTGCCGCTGCCGGTGACGCCGGCCAGCAGGAAGGCGCCGAAGCCGTCAAAGCCCTCGCGCACGGCGTCGAAGGCATCGCGTTGTTCTTCATTGAGGGGCAGTTCCGGCTGCGCCAGCCAGTGTTCATGGCGAAGCGCCGGCAGGTGGCGGCGTACTTCCAGCTGTACCAGCTCCTTGGCCAGCAACAGGTCGAGGCTGTCCTTGTTCAGGTTGAGCTTGCTCAGCAGGCTGTGCGCAACGCCATGCGGGTGTTGGGCCAGGGTCTTGAGGGCATCGCGCTGGCGCGGGGCGCGGGCGATGCGGGGGTCCTCCAGGCGTGCGCCGGGGGCCGCGTGCCAGAAGCGCTCCTGGCGCATTTCGGCAGGTTCACCCTGGCGCAGCAGGGTGGGTAACGCCCAGCTCAGGGTGTCACCGAGGCTGTGCTGATAGTACTGGGCCGTCCACAGGCACAGCTTGAACAGCGCTGGTGGAATCGGCGAAACCGGGTCGAGCAGGGCGCTGGCGGGCTTGAGCTTGTCGGCGGGAACTTCGCTCTGCTCACACACTTCCACCAGCACGCCGATCATTTCGCGGCGCCCGAACGGTACGCGGATGCGCATGCCTGGGGTCAGCACCTGGCGTGCCATGCTCGCTGGCGCCTTGTAATCGAACAGGCGGCGCAACGGGGAGGGCAGGGCAAGGCGCAGGATGACGTCGGACACGCGGCAAGTCTCGGAGGGCGTTTCAAAGACTGGCGAGCCTAGCAGACGACGGTCGGTGCAAGCGACAACTTGCGTTGGCGCGGTGCTCTGGTATTATTCGCCGCCTAATTACGTGCGGTATTCAACAATAGGTGTTGGGTGGCGGCACGCAGCTCGAGGAAGTGACCATGAAAGAAGGTATCCACCCGAACTACGAAGTAGTTGCAGTCACCTGCAGCTGCGGTAACAAGTTCGAAACTCGTTCGACCCTGGGCAACACCCTGGCGATCGACGTTTGCAACCTGTGCCACCCGTTCTACACCGGTAAGCAGAAAGTCCTGGACACCGGTGGTCGCGTACAGAAGTTCGCCGATCGCTTCGGTATGTTCGGTACCAAGAAGTAATCATGCGCATGGCGAATCCTTCGGGCTTCGCATTGTTGCTGAAAAAGGCGCCCCTTGTGGGCGCCTTTTTTGTGGGCGCAATCTGGCAGCTCCCTGCCATGGCGTTCTGCCCGCTGCCGGAGAAGCCGCAGCAAGTGGCGGTGCGCCAGGTGGTGGATGGCGACACGCTGCGCCTGACCGATGGTCGCAGCGTGCGCATGATCGGCATCAATGCCCCTGAGATCGGGCGCAAGGGGCGTACCAGTGAACCTTATGCCGAGGCCGCCAAGCGGCGCCTGCAGGCATTGGTCAGGGCTAGCGACGGGCGTGTCGGGCTGGTGCCAGGGGTCGAGGGCAAAGACAAGTACGGCCGTACCCTGGCGCACATCTATGGTCGCAATGGCAACAATCTTGAAGCGCAGCTGCTCAGCGAAGGGCTTGGCTTTCGCATAGCGATCGCTCCCAATGTGCGCCTGGCGAGTTGCCAGCAAGCGGCCGAGCGGGTGGCGCGCGAAGCGCGGGTAGGCCTGTGGCGCAGTTCGCCGGTGCGCAAGGCCGCAGATGTAAAGCAATCGGGCTTCGCTGTTGTCGCAGGCACCGTTCGAAGCATCGAGCGCAATCGTGGTGGTATCTGGCTCGAACTGGACGACACCGTGGTGCTGCAGATTCCCGCTCGTCTGCAACGCAACTTCCCTCAAGGCTTCTTCGCTAACCTCAAGGGACGCCAGGTCGAGGCGCGCGGTTGGGTGCTGGACCGTTCCCGCAAGGGTGGCCTCAAACCGGGGCAGCGACGCTGGGTGTTGCCTTTGACCTATCCGGGCATGCTAGAGCGCACTTCAGGCCGAAAGATGTAGACAGTTTGCTATTGGATTGTACACACTGTGAGCCGAATGCCCCCGTGCGTGATAGCTTAAAGTCGTAGGCCAAAGGCCTTGACACAAGTGACTGACCAGTCTTGTGGCTCCCCGGCTCTTTGCGTATCCTCGGCGGTCCGTCAGAACAGTAAATAGCGGAATGCCCACCATGTCAGACCTGAAAACCGCCGCTCTCGAATACCACGCTCAACCTCGTCCGGGGAAACTGAGCGTCGAGCTCTCCAAGCCCACCGCCACCGCCCGCGATCTCGCCCTGGCCTACAGCCCAGGCGTTGCTGAACCCGTGCGCGAAATCGGCCGTGATCCAGAGCTGGCCTACAAATACACCGGCAAGGGCAACCTGGTCGCGGTAATTTCCGATGGCACCGCCATCCTCGGTCTGGGTGACCTCGGCCCACTGGCTTCCAAGCCAGTGATGGAAGGCAAGGGCGTTCTGTTCAAGCGTTTCGCCGGTATCGACGTGTTCGACATTGAAGTCGAGTCCGAGAGCCCGCAGGCTTTCATCGACACCGTTCGCCGCATCTCGATCACCTTCGGTGGCATCAACCTCGAAGACATCAAGGCACCAGAGTGCTTCGAAATCGAACGCACCCTGATCGAGCAGTGCGACATTCCAGTGTTCCACGATGACCAGCACGGCACCGCGATCGTTACCGCGGCCGGCATGATCAACGCCCTGGAAATCGCCGGCAAGAAGCTGGAAGACGCCAAGATCGTCTGTCTGGGTGCCGGTGCTGCCGCCATTTCCTGCATGAAGCTGCTGGTCAGCATGGGCGCCAAGGTCGAAAACATCTTCATGATCGACCGCAGTGGCGTGATCCACGCGGGTCGCGACGACCTGAACCAGTACAAGGCCCAGTTCGCCCACGCCACCGACAAGCGCAGCCTGGCCGATGCCCTGGACGGTGCTGACGTGTTCGTAGGCCTGTCCGGCCCGAACCTGCTGAGCCCGGAAGGCTTGAAGTCGATGGCTGCCAACCCGATCGTGTTCGCCTGCTCGAACCCGGACCCGGAAATTTCCCCAGAGCTGGCTCACGCCACTCGCAGCGACGTGATCATGGCTACCGGTCGTTCCGACTACCCGAACCAGGTCAACAACGTGCTGGGCTTCCCGTTCATCTTCCGTGGTGCCCTGGACGTTCGCGCCAAGCGCATCAACGAAGAAATGAAGATCGCTGCTGCCATCGCCCTGAAAGACCTGGCCAAGCTGCCGGTACCTAAGGAAGTCTGCGAAGCGTACGGCGTTGAAGGCCTGGAGTTCGGTCGCGAGTACATCATTCCGAAGCCGCTGGACGCGCGTCTGATCACCGTCGTTTCCGACGCTGTGGCCAAAGCTGCCATCGAATCCGGCGTGGCTACCCTGCCGTATCCGAAGCACTACCCGCTGAACAGCGTGGATGAAGTGTTCAACGGCTGATCACTGCCGTAAGCGACACAAAAAAGCCCCGGCTCATATGAACCGGGGCTTTTTGTTTGCCGAGAGAGTGTCAGCGCCTGTGAGATCGAGCGCCGCACGTGCGGCGCATCGCGGATGAATCTGCTCCTGCATTTGTGGCAACGTGCCGAACGTGTTACGCCATGGTCGCCTGCCTTGGCGCATGGCTTGAGCCCTACAAACAAGGCTGACAACCATGGCCTGACAGGCATGGCCACGTTGCCACAAATGTAGGAGCGGATTCATCCGCGATGCGCCGCACGGGCGGCGCTCGATTTACGCGCCCACACAAAACTTGATCCAGGCGCTCCGCTTCAGAACAGATCCATCGGCGCCGCTTCATCCGCTGGCAGCGGGCTGCCAGGCGCTGCGCCGTTACCCAGCTCATCGACCGACGGCGGCGAGTCTTCGGCCTTGAACAACTCGAAGTAGGCGTTCGGTGTGCTGGGCGAGGCTGCGCGGCCGCTGACAGGGTCGACCCGCAGGCTGAGGATGCCTTCCGGCTCGGCCGGTGCATGGCTCGGCTTGCCCTTCAATGCCGCGCCCATGAAGTTCATCCAGATCGGCAGCGCCGCAGTACCACCGTATTCACGACGGCCCAGGCTTTCCGGCTGGTCAAAGCCGACCCACACGGTAGTCACGTAATCGGCGTTGTAGCCGGAGAACCAAGCGTCCTTGGACTCGTTGGTGGTACCGGTCTTGCCCGCCAGGTCGTCGCGGCCCAAGGCCAGTGCCCGGCGGCCGGTGCCGCGTTTGATCACGTCCTGCAGCATGCTGGTAAGGATGTAGGTGGTGCGGCCATCGATGATCTGCTCGGCGATGGCCGGGGTCTGCGGTGGCGGGGCGATCTGGCCCAGGGCCGAAGGCGCCTCGCCCGGCAGGGCGGCAGTGCTGATCGGTTGTTCCGGTGCTGCCAGCCCGGCATGGTCTTCGGCGCCTTGCGGTACGCGGGCCGGGTTGGCGGTGAACAGCGTCTCGCCATTGCGGCTTTCGATACGGTCAATCAGGTACGGGTTGACCTTGTAACCGCCGTTGGCAAAGGTGCTCCAGCCTGTAGCGATTTCCATCGGGGTCAGGGTCGCGGTGCCCAGGGCCAGGGACAGGTTGCGTGGCAAGTCCTGCTTGTTGAAGCCGAACTTGCTGATGTAATCGATGGTGCGGTCCACACCCATGGCCTGCAGCAGGCGAATCGATACAAGGTTGCGCGACTTGTACAGCGCCTCGCGCATGCGGATCGGGCCGAGGAAGGTGTTGGTGTCGTTTTTCGGCCGCCACTCGTTGTTCTGGTACTGGTCGACGAACACGATCGGCGCATCGTTGACCAGGCTGGAAGCGGTGTAGCCGCTGTCCAGTGCCGCGCTATAGATGAACGGCTTGAAGCTCGAGCCTGGCTGGCGCTTGGCCTGCATGGCACGGTTGTAGTTGCTCTGCTCGAACGAGAAGCCGCCAACCAGGGCGCGGATGGCGCCGTTGTAGGGGTCGAGGGTTACCAGCGCACTCTGTGCACCGGGTACCTGGCTGAACTTGAGCTTGCCCTCGTCAAGGCGCTGCAGGCGAACCAGGTCACCGACCTGGGCAACGTCGGCAGGCGACTGCGGCGCACGGCCCTGGGAGTTGGTGTTGATGAATGGGCGTGCCCATTTCATGGTGTCCCAGGCAACGTGTTCTTCCTTGCCATCACGGGTCAGCACCTTGATGCCGTCTTTCTCGATCTGGGTGACGATGGCCGGCTCGAGTGCGCCAAGGTTGCGCTGCTTGCTCAGCTCTTGCAGCCAGGCAGCGTGGGTCTTGCCTGGGAAGCGAGCTTCCGGGCCGCGATAACCGTGACGCTCGTCGTATTCGGTGAGGCCGTTGAGAATGGCCTTGTTGGCCATTTCCTGCATGTCGCTTGGCACGGTGGTGGTGACGCGGAAACCTTCGGTGTAGGCATCACTGCCATAACGGCCAACCATTTCGGCGCGGGCCATTTCGGCGACGTAAGGCGCGTTCACCTCAGGGGTCGGCACGTGATAGCTGGCATTGAGCGGCTCGGCCAGGGCGGCCTGATAGCTCGCTTCGTCGATCTTGCCGAGCTTGTACATCCGGCCCAGGATCCAGTCGCGACGCTCTTTGGCGCGTACCGGGTTGGCCAGCGGGTTGAAGCGCGACGGTGCCTTGGGCAGGCCGGCAATCATCGCCATCTGCGCCAGGCTCACGTCACGGATCGACTTGCCGTAGTAGACCTGCGCGGCAGCATCGATACCGTAGGCACGGTTGCCCAGGTAGATCTTGTTGACGTACAGCTCGAGGATCTCGTCCTTGGTCAGCTCGCGCTCGATCTGCAGGGCCAGCAGGATCTCGTTGGTCTTGCGCGAGAAGCTGCGCTCGCTGGTGAGGAAGAAGTTCTTCGCCACCTGCATGGTGATCGTGCTGCCGCCGGTCTGGATGTGACCGGTTTTCACCAGCTGGGTCGCAGCACGCATCAGGCTGCTTGGGTCGACCCCGTAGTGATTGAGGAAATTGTCGTCCTCGGCTGACAGAAGCGCCTGAATGAACTGTGGCGGAATTTCCGCGAAGCGGATCGGCGAGCGGCGCATTTCGCCGAACTCGGCAATCAGTTTGCCGTCGCTGCTATACACCCGCAGGGGGATCTGCAACTGGATGCTTCTGAGCGAATCGACCGATGGCAGGTTGGGGCTAAGATACAGAAACGCACCGCTCACACCGAGTACGAGCGCGCAGATGACTGCGACGAAAGACCACCAGAAGAACTTCAGCAGGCGTATCAAGGCTTTTCGGTGTCCAGATTGAGGGGTGAATTGCGCACGGGGCCGGCGGACGAAAAAACGCTGGGCATTATAAGCATTTTTCGCCTCGCCGGGTGACCGGCCAGGCGGCCCGCTGCACCGTCTGGCCGTCCAGGCCCGGCAATGGGGCGGTTCATGGTTGTAACAAGGAAGTCGTGATGCTCGGACGTTTTGGCAAGGATGCCAGTTCACTGTTGGGGGTCGAAATTGCCTCTGACTCCATTCGTATTGCACAGTTGCGTCGCCACAGGGGGCGCTATGAGCCGCTTGTCTGGGCGTTTCATGCATGCGAGCCGTTTGCGCCTGGCAACGGCAGGCATGACCCTGAGTGGTTCGTAGGTGCCTTGCGCGATGCTCTTCGGCAATCAGGTAGTCGGCAACGCCGGGCAGCTGTGGCGCTACCAGCCTCGCAAGTGATCTGCAAGCTGTGTCAGCTGCCGGTCAGCCAAGCCCCGAGCCAGATGGAGGCACAACTGCTGGCGGACGCGGAGCGGCTGTTTCCCTTCCCCCTTGAAGACCTGGTGTTGGACTTCCAGGTGCTGGGCGCCTCGCCGCAACAGCCAGGTAGCCTGGATGTGCTGGTCGCGGCCAGTCGTCAGAGTGCGCTGCAGCCTCTGGCAGCAGCCTTCGAGTCCGCAGGGCTGGAACTGGAGGTCGTCGAGGTCGACAGTATTGCCTTGCGTCGGCTGATGCCAAGCAAAGGCACAGCAGCGCTGCTGCGCATTGAACCCGGCGGTTCGACACTGCATGGCTGGCTTGACGAGACGCTGCCATTGCGGCGGGAGTTGCTCCCTGGCGTAGCACCTGATTTGCCTGGCAATCTGTTCGGTGAAGGGAAGGGGCCGGAGGAAGTGCTGGTCGTCGGGGCTTCGGTGCCTGGGCAAGGCTTGCTCGGTCGACTGAGTGAGCAACTCGGCTTGCCCTGCCGGTCACTGCCGCCGGTGGCCGGTGTGGATTGCAGCGACGGGCATATGGCCTTGGCTTTCGCCCTGGCGATGGGGAGCGTGCGCTGATGCTGCGTCTGAATCTGATGCCGTGGCGAGAGCGGCAACGGCTGGCAGTGCTCCGGCGTTTGCGCCTGACGTTGTTGGGGGCGGCTGTCGTGGCGCTGTGTGCGGTGCTGTTGATGGACCAGCTGGCCCGCCAGCGCGTTCGGCAGCAAGCCATTGCCAACCATGGTCAGCAGGCTGCAATCGAGGCGCTCGAGGTGCAGCTGAACGAGCATGATCGCATCAGGCAATCCTATGACGCGGTACGTAAGCAGGCCGCCGCGTTGGCTGGCTTGCGCGCAGAGCAGGGGCTACTGACTGCCGTGTTCGCCGACCTGGAACGAGCCCTGCCGGAAGGCGTTCAACTGCGCAGGCTCGAACTGGAATGCTCACGACTGCGCCTGGTCGGTGTAGCCGCCTCCGGCGCCGTCGTGGCGCAGCTCATGCGTGAACTGGAGCGCTCTGGCGTGGTGCGCGATCTAGAACTTAAAAGCCTCAAGAGCCTGCCGGGTGGCGATGAGTTTCTGTTGCTGGCACGTCTGTCGGCGTTGTGGTCGTGAATCTGTTTCAGCATGAGGTGTGGC
The DNA here is from genome assembly GCF_003269045.1 of Pseudomonas sp. URMO17WK12:I7. Classification (NCBI taxonomy): domain Bacteria; kingdom Pseudomonadati; phylum Pseudomonadota; class Gammaproteobacteria; order Pseudomonadales; family Pseudomonadaceae; genus Pseudomonas; species Pseudomonas sp. URMO17WK12:I7. The sequence goes on from NZ_QLTL01000010.1 coordinate 176,348, forward strand.
TGGCCCTCATCGAGCGCTCGCGGCTATTTCGCTTCACGCTGCCCTGCGCCGTAGGCCTCGTCGTATTTGGGCTTGGCTGCCTGTTTCGCCTGCCGCAATGGTCGCATCTCCAGCGCGCGGAACATGCCAGGCAAAGCGACTTGCTTCAGGAGCACGCAACCAAGGCTGCCGAAGTGCTGGCGCTGTCGCAAATGCGTGAGGCATTCGATGAAGCGCAGCAGCTATTGCAGGATGCCCGCTGGCGTCTTGCTGCCGGCGCTGGCATGAGCGATTTACTGGACCAGTTGGCAGCCTCGGGGCATGCGCATGGTCTGCACTTCGAACAATTGGACGTGCGAGATGACGTAAAGCAGCCCGGCTACTGGCAGACACCCTTGGATGTGCAGGTAGTCGGGCGTTATTCGGGGTTGCGAGTGTGGCTGGACGATTGGCTGGGCCAGGTTCGCCTGTTACGCGCAGAGGCGTTGTGGCTGGAGCCTGCCGATGACCGGCCAGGGCTGTTGCGCCTTGGCTTGCGTGTCCATGCCTACCAAGCCGACGGCGCTGTGCCCGAACCTGTATCCCTGGCTGATTTACCCGCCCGTGCTGAGGTGCTGCCAGTGGGTGTTGATCCTTTTTCCGCCTGGGCGACACGTGACGTTCAGGGTGGGCTTGTCAGTGTTCCGCTGGCACAGCTGCAAATGGTCGGCAGCTTGCAGCGGGGCCTGCAGCGCGAAGCGTTGCTGGCGTCGGCAGGGCGCTTGTATCGCGCGCGCCCCGGTGACCGGCTGGGGCGTGAAGGAGGGGTTGTTGTAGAGGTCGGCGAACGGCAGCTGGAAGTGCGCCAGCGACTGTTCGTAGGGGGCGTGTGGCGCGAGCGCACGGTGATGCTGACGCTCAGGAAGAGCGCGAACCTGGAGATCACGGAAGGTTATGAAATGCCTGTTGATGTGGATGGCGGTGGCCCTGATACCCAGTCAGTGGTGCATGGCAACACCCTATCGGGGTGAACCCATATCGCTGAATTTTCAGGACGTCGAAGTGCGCTCAGTGCTTCAGGTGCTGGCGGACTATGCCGGGGTCAACCTGGTAGCCAGCGATACGGTGCAAGGCAATGTCACCTTGCGGCTGCACGAAGTCCCCTGGGATCAAGCGCTGGAGCTGGTCCTTCTCAGCAAAGGGCTAGCGCGGCGCGACGAGGGGAATGTGTTGCTGGTGGCACCTGCGGCCGAGTTGGCCGAGCAATCCCGCGGCGCGCGTATTGGGCAGGAGCTGGATGCGCAGTTGCAGCCGTTGCGACGAGAGCTGCTGCCAATCCATCACGCCAACGCTTCCCAACTTGCAGAGCTGCTGCTGGCAACACTGGCGGATGATGGAATTCTGACCGGTCGTGGCAGCTTGAGCGTCGATGCGCGCACCAACACCTTGGTGGCGCATCAGCCGGCAGAACGCCTGGCCGAGTTGCGCAAGCTGGTTGCTCAACTTGATGTGCCGGTACGCCAGGTGGAGATCGAGGCGCGCATCGTGGAGGCCAATGTCGACTACGAGAAAGGCCTGGGCGTGCGTTGGGGCCGGCAGTTATATGGGGAGGCGCCGCAATTGGGCAAGGATGTGTTCGTCGACCTTGGCATGGAGCAGGGTGGTGCCAGCATCGGTGTAGGCCTTTTGCGCGGCGGCGTGTTGCTGGATCTGGAGCTCAGTGCGATGGAGAAGAGCGGCAACGGCGAAATCATCTCCCAGCCCAAAGTGGTCACGGCTGACAATGAAACCGCCAGAATCCTGAAGGGTACCGAGGTGCCATATCAGGAAACCAGCAAGAGTGGCGCTACCTCTGTGGCTTTTCGCGAGGCCTCGCTGTCGCTGGAAGTCACGCCACAGATCACTCCGGACGGCAAGGTCATCATGACGGTCAAGGTGACCAAGGATGAACCTGATTTCGTCAATGCCCTGAACGACGTGCCGCCGATTCGCAAGAACGAGGTCAATGCCAAGGTCCGCGTTACGGACGGTGAGACCATCGTCATCGGCGGCGTGTATTCGACCACGCAAAACAATGTAGTCGACAAGGTGCCATTTTTCGGCGATCTGCCGTATGTTGGGCGGCTGTTTCGACGCGATGCATTACAAGAGAAAAAATCCGAGCTGCTGGTCTTCCTGACTCCGCGTATCATGAGTGACCAGGCGATTGCTGTGAGTCGTTGATTCTGTGCGAAATTTGATACTTGTAGGGCCCATGGGCGCTGGAAAGAGCACCATCGGGCGCCTGTTGGCCAAAGAGCTGCGCCTGCTGTTCAAGGATTCCGACAAGGAAATCGAACTGCGAACCGGCGCCAACATCCCGTGGATCTTCGATAAAGAAGGCGAGCCGGGCTTCCGTGACCGCGAGCAGGCGATGATCGCCGAGCTCTGCGCGCTCGATGGCGTGGTCGTGGCGACCGGCGGCGGTGCGGTAATGCGCGCGGAAAATCGCCAGGCGCTGCACGAGGGCGGCCGGGTCATTTACCTGCACGCCTCGGTGGAGCAGCAGGTCGGGCGTACTGCGCGCGATCGCAACCGCCCGTTGCTGCGCACCGCCAACCCGGAAGCGACTCTGCGCGCATTGCTGGAGGCGCGCGACCCGCTTTATCGCGAGATCGCCGACGTGGTGGTGGAAACCGACGAACGGCCACCACGCATGGTGGTGCTTGATATTCTCGAGCGCCTGCAGCAGTTGCCGCCCCGCTAAGCCGGGACTATTCTCGGCCAGCGCCGAGGCGAGGTTCAACGTTACCGCGCGGGTCGCACAGCCGGCGCCGCGCTCAAGTACATTGTGGGGATACATGCAGACACTAAAGGTCGACCTGGGCGAGCGCAGCTACCCGATCTACATTGGCGAAGGCCTGCTGGACCAACCTGAACTGCTGGCGCCGCACATCGCCGGGCGGCAGGTTGCCATCGTTTCCAACGAAACCGTCGCGCCTCTGTACCTCGAACGCCTGAGCAAGACCCTCGGTGCCTATTCGGTTCTGCCGGTGATCCTCCCGGATGGCGAGGCCCACAAGAACTGGCAGACCCTGCAACTGATCTTCGACGGCCTGCTCGGCGCCCGGCATGACCGCCGCACTACCGTGGTCGCCCTCGGCGGCGGGGTGATCGGCGACATGGCTGGCTTTGCCGCAGCCTGTTACCAGCGTGGTGTCGATTTCATTCAGGTACCCACCACGCTGTTGTCCCAGGTCGACTCCTCGGTGGGCGGCAAGACGGGCATCAACCACCCGCTGGGCAAGAATATGGTCGGTGCGTTCTACCAGCCCAACGCGGTGCTGATCGACACCACAAGCCTCAAGACCCTTCCCGAGCGCGAGCTTTCGGCAGGCCTGGCCGAAGTGATCAAGTACGGCCTGATCTGCGACGAACCGTTCCTCGGTTGGCTCGACGCCAACATGCAGGCCTTGCGCGCCCTGGAGCCTGCGGCCCTGACCGAAGCCATCCGCCGCTCGTGCGCGGCCAAGGCGGCGGTGGTCGGCGCCGATGAGCGCGAATCCGGCGTACGGGCAACCCTGAACCTTGGGCATACCTTCGGGCATGCCATCGAAACGCACATGGGCTATGGCGTGTGGCTGCACGGCGAAGCCGTAGCCGCAGGCACGGTAATGGCCCTGGAAATGTCCATGCGCCTGGGCTGGATTGACCAGGCCGAGCGTGATCGCGGTATCCGCCTGCTGCAGGACGCAGGTTTGCCGGTGGTGCCACCACAGGAAATGACCCCGGCGCATTTCATGGAGCATATGGCGGTCGACAAGAAGGTGCTCGATGGCCGCCTGCGGCTGGTGCTGCTGCGCCGGCTGGGCGAGGCCGTGATCACCGACGACTATCCGAAAGAGATTCTTCAGGCCACGCTGTCGGCGGATTACCGCGCGATCGTGGCCCAGCTTTGAGGTTGTGACAGCGTAATGACCAGTTTGCATGCCGATGAGGCGTTCCTCGAACATTACCAGTTGAGCCACGATCCGTTCGCGCCGCGTGTGCCCGGCTTCAAGTTCTTCCCTGCCCAGCGCAAGCCGGTGCTGGGCCAGTTACATCACCTGGCCCGCTACAGCCAGCTGATGCTGGTGGTCACCGGCCCCGTGGGCAGCGGCAAGACCCTGCTGCGCCAGGCCTTGGTGGCCAGTACCAACAAGCAGTCGGTGCTGAGCGTGGTGGTATCTGCCCGCGGCGCCAGCGACGCCGCCAGCGTGCTTGGCCAGGTGGCGCAAACCCTGGAAGTGGCCCAGCCTGAAGTGCAGGCGATCCTGAACAAGGTGGTGCAACTGGCACTGACCGGGCAGGAAGTCTATTTGCTGGTGGACGATGCGGAACAACTCGACGAGTCGGCACTCCAAGCGTTGCTGGAACTGGCGGCAGGGCTACCGGAAGGTCGCCCGCACGTGTTCCTGTTCGGCGAGCCTTCGCTGATTGCCGGGTTGGACGAGATCCAGGTCGAGGAAGAGCGCTTCCACGTCATTGAGCTTGCCCCCTACAGCGAGGAAGAAACCCGCGAGTACCTGGAACAACGCCTGGAGGGCGCTGGCCGGGGCATCGAGGTGTTCACCCGTGAACAGCTGGTCGATATTCATGAAAACTCCGACGGATGGCCTGGCAACATCAACCAGGTCGCCCGCGATACTTTGATCGAAGCCATGATCGCCAGCCGTACTACGGTCAAGCGACCATCCATGGGGTTCATAATGCCTAAGAAACACGTACTCGCGCTGTCCGCTGTCGTCGTGGTCGCCGTAGGTGCTGCGGTTCTGATGCCCAAGAAAGGCGACAAGGCCCCTGCCGAGGCGCCCGTGGCTCAGGCCCAGTTGCCGTTGGGCGAAGGCCAGCCGGGGGGCGCTCAATCGAACAACGGCAACCCGGCCATCGAATTCTCCGGCCAGTCGCAGCCGATGCCTTTGCCGCTGGTGGGTCAGTCCCAGCCGGTCATGCGCGAGCCTCTGGCGCAAGCTGCCGGCATGGGTGACGGCGAAGAGGGTGGCCCGGCCGGCAACACTGCCTTGCAGCCTGGCAACCCGCCTACCGTAACCACCGTCGCGCCACCGCAGGGCGTACCTGCCGGCCCGACGCCGAGCATGGCCCAGGCTACCGCACCGGTTCAGCCAGTTCAGCCGGCCCAGCCAGTTGCGCCAGCGCCGAAGCCTGTCGCTACCCAGCCTGCCAAACCGGTTGCGCCTGCCAAGCCGGCGCCAGCCGCACCGACGCAGGTTGCTACCGCCAAGCCAGCCGCCAAACCGTTGGAAAAACCGGTAGCCGGCGGCACCGGCAGCAGTGGCTGGTACTCGGGCCAGAAGCCAGGCAACTATGTGGTGCAGATCCTCGGTACCAGCTCCGAGGCGTCGGCCCAGGCTTTCGTCAAGGCACAGGGTGGCGACTATCGCTACTTCAAGAAAAACCTGCAGGGCAAGCCGCTGTACGTAGTCACCTACGGCAACTTTGCCAACCGCGACGCAGCGGTTGCGGCAATCAAGAACTTGCCAGCGAAGGTCCAGGCTGGTAAACCTTGGCCACGTACCGTCGCCAGCGTCCAACAAGAGCTGGCCTCGGCCCGCTGATACCTGCCGGGCGGCATCACCCCGCCGCCCAGTTGCTGAGCGATTAATGACATTCGACTAGCCTGCTGCGCCTGAGCGCGGCAGGCTTTTCTGTCCCAGACTGCCGGCCACAAGCCTCAGTTGCAGTCATGGCTGAAACGCTTCAGACTCGAGCCAAGCCGCTATCACGGCTAGTGGCGCAAAAACATTCAAAAATGCGACATAAATTTTCAATGGTGAGACATGAAAATTTGTGGGTAGGACTGTCGCTGTGCAACAATGGTTTTCCATGGCCACCGCAAAAAAGCTGGCGTTTGATCGGCGTGGATGGTAAGTGGTTGTACATAAAAGAGATTTGCCTCCGGTTGAGAGGTGAACCTGGTGAGAAAGTGTCTATGAAAACAGGTCTGTACCATCCCGAAGAATTCAAGGACAACTGTGGTTTTGGCCTGATCGCCCATATGACGGGCGAACCGAGCCACCACCTTCTGCAAACTGCCATGCAGGCACTGACCTGCATGACCCACCGCGGCGGTATCAACGCCGACGGCAAGACCGGTGACGGTTGCGGTCTGCTCATGCAGAAGCCCGATCAATTCCTGCGTGCCGTGGCCCAGGAACACTTTGCTGTCGAACTGCCCAAGCAGTACGCCGTCGGCATGGTGTTCTTCAACCAGGACCCGGTCAAAGCCGAAGCCGCTCGCGCCAACATGGACCGCGAAATCGTTGCAGCCGGCCTGAAGCTGGTCGGCTGGCGCAAGGTCCCGATCGACACCAGCGTGCTCGGTCGTCTGGCCCTGGAGCGCCTGCCGCAGATCGAGCAGGTGTTCATCGGCGGTGAAGGCCTGAGCGATCAGGAATTTGCCATCAAGCTGTTCAGTGCCCGTCGCCGTTCGTCCGTGGCCAACGCCCACGACGCCGACCACTACATCTGCAGCTTCTCGCACAAGACCATCATCTACAAAGGCCTGATGATGCCGCGCGATCTCGCGGCGTTTTATCCAGACCTGGGTGACGAGCGCTTGCAGACCGCGATCTGCGTGTTCCACCAGCGCTTCTCTACCAACACCCTGCCGAAATGGCCGCTGGCGCAGCCGTTCCGCTTCCTCGCCCACAACGGCGAGATCAACACCATCACCGGCAACCGCAACTGGGCCATGGCCCGTCGCACCAAGTTCGCCAACGACCAGATCCCCGACCTCGAAGAACTCGGCCCGCTGGTCAACCGCGTCGGTTCCGACTCCTCGAGCATGGACAACATGCTCGAGCTGATGGTTACCGGCGGCATCGACCTGTTCCGCGGCGTGCGCATGCTGGTGCCGCCAGCCTGGCAAAACGTCGAGACCATGGACGCCGACCTGCGCGCCTTCTACGAGTACAACTCCATGCACATGGAGCCGTGGGATGGCCCGGCCGGTATCGTCATGACCGAAGGCCGCCACGCGGTGTGCCTGCTCGACCGTAACGGCCTGCGCCCGGCGCGCTGGGTGACGACCACCAACGGCTACATCACCATCGCCTCGGAAATCGGCGTGTGGGGCTACCAGCCTGAGGAAGTTCTGGCCAAGGGCCGTGTCGGCCCGGGTCAGATCCTCGCCGTGGACACCGAAACCGGCCAGATTCTCGACACTGACGCCATCGACAACCGTCTGAAGTCGCGCCACCCGTACAAGCGTTGGCTGCGTCAGCACGCCACGCGTATCCAGGCGACCCTGACCGATGATCAGGGCGCGGCCAGCTACGATGCTGACCAGCTCAAGCAGTACATGAAGATGTTCCAGGTCACCTTCGAAGAGCGTGACCAGGTCCTGCGCCCACTCGGCGAGCAGGGCCAGGAAGCGGTCGGCTCGATGGGTGACGACACGCCAATGGCCGTGCTTTCGCAGCGCGTGCGTTCGCCGTACGACTTCTTCCGCCAGCAGTTCGCTCAGGTGACCAACCCGCCGATCGACCCGCTGCGCGAAGCGATCGTCATGTCGTTGGAAATCTGCCTGGGCGCCGAGCGCAACATCTTCCAGGAATCCCCGGAGCACGCTTCGCGGGTTATCCTCAGCTCGCCGGTCATCTCGCCCGCCAAGTGGCGTTCGCTGATGAACCTGGAGCGCGAAGGCTTCGACCGCCAGCTGATCGACCTCAACTATGAGGAGAGCGTCGGCCTGCAGGCGGCCATCCGCAACATTGCCGACCAGGCTGAAGAAGCCGTGCGTAGCGGCAAGACCCAGCTGGTGCTGAGCGACCGTTACATTGCCCCGGGCAAGCTGCCGGTGCACGCTTCGCTGGCCGTGGGTGCCGTGCACCACCGCCTGACCGAGCAGGGCCTGCGTTGCGACAGCAACATCCTGGTCGAAACCGCTACTGCCCGTGACCCGCACCACTTCGCCGTGCTGCTGGGCTTCGGTGCCTCGGCCGTGTACCCGTACCTGGCCTATGAAGTACTGGCCGACCTGATCCGTACCGGCGAAGTGCTGGGGGATCTGGACGAAGTCTTCAAGTACTACCGCAAAGGCATCTCCAAGGGCCTGCTGAAGATCCTGTCGAAGATGGGTATCTCCACCATCGCCTCGTACCGCGGCGCCCAGTTGTTCGAAGCCGTGGGCCTGGCCGAGGAAGTGGTCGGCCTGAGCTTCAAGGGCGTGTCCAGCCGCATCAAAGGTGCGCGCTTCGTCGACCTCGAAGGTGACCAGAAGCTGCTGGCAGCCGAAGCCTGGAGTGCGCGCAAGCCGATCCAGCAAGGTGGCCTGCTGAAGTTCGTCCACGGTGGCGAATACCACGCCTACAACCCGGACGTGGTCAACACCCTGCAGGCCGCCGTGCAGCAGGGCGACTACGCCAAGTTCAAGGAATACACCACGCTGGTCGACCAACGCCCGGTGTCGATGATCCGTGACCTGCTGAAAGTAAAGGTGGCCGACGAGGCCCTGCCGCTGGACCAGGTCGAGCCGCTGGAGGCCATCCTCAAGCGCTTCGACTCCGCCGGGATCTCGCTGGGCGCGCTGTCGCCAGAGGCTCACGAAGCCCTGGCTGAGGCGATGAACCGCCTGGGCGCACGCTCCAACTCCGGTGAGGGCGGTGAAGACCCGGCGCGTTACGGCACCATCAAAAGCTCGAAGATCAAGCAGGTGGCTACTGGCCGCTTTGGCGTGACCCCGGAATACCTGGTCAACGCCGAAGTGCTGCAGATCAAGGTTGCCCAGGGCGCCAAGCCCGGCGAGGGCGGCCAGCTGCCAGGCGGCAAGGTCAACGGCCTGATCGCCAAGCTGCGCTATGCGGTACCGGGCGTGACCCTGATCTCGCCACCGCCGCACCACGACATCTACTCGATCGAAGACCTGGCTCAGCTGATCTATGACCTCAAGCAGGTCAACCCGCAGGCCTTGGTTTCGGTCAAGCTGGTGGCTGAAGCTGGCGTTGGCACCATCGCCGCCGGCGTGGCCAAGGCCTATGCCGATTTGATCACCATCTCCGGTTACGACGGTGGTACCGGTGCTTCGCCGCTGACCTCGATCAAGTACGCTGGCGCCCCGTGGGAACTGGGCCTGGCCGAAACCCACCAGACCCTGCGCGGCAACGACCTGCGCGGCAAGGTACGTGTACAGACCGACGGCGGCCTGAAAACCGGCCTGGACGTGATCAAGGCGGCCATCCTCGGCGCCGAGAGCTTCGGTTTCGGCACCGCGCCGATGATCGCCCTGGGCTGCAAGTACCTGCGCATCTGCCACCTGAACAACTGCGCCACCGGCGTGGCCACCCAGAACGAGAAGCTGCGCAAGGATCACTACATCGGCACCGTCGACATGGTGATCAACTTCTTCACCTTCGTCGCCGAAGAAACCCGTGAGTGGCTGGCCAAGCTGGGCGTGCGCAGCCTCGGCGAGCTGATCGGCCGTACCGACCTGCTCGACGTGCTGCCAGGCGATACCGAACGCCAGCAGTACCTGGACCTGACCCCGCTGCTGGGCAGCTCGCACATCCCGGCCGACAAGCCGCAGTTCTGCGAAGTCGACAAGAACCCGCCGTTCGACAAGGGCGAGCTGGCCGAGAAGATGGTCGAGATGGCCCTGCCGGCGATCCGCGATCAGGCCGGTGGCGAATTCAGCCTCGACATCTGCAACTGCGACCGCTCCATCGGTGCCCGCATCTCGGGTGAAATCGCCAAGCTGTACGGCAACCAGGGCATGGCCGACAAGCCGGTCACCTTCCGCTTCAAGGGTACTGCTGGCCAGAGCTTCGGCGTGTGGAACGCCGGTGGCCTGAACCTGCACCTGGAAGGCGACGCCAACGACTACGTCGGCAAAGGCATGACCGGTGGCAAGGTCACCATCGTGCCGCCAGCTGGCAGCCCGTTCGCAACCCAGCACAGCGCAATCGTCGGCAACACCTGCCTGTATGGCGCCACGGGCGGCAAGCTGTTCGCCGCCGGCACCGCAGGCGAGCGCTTCGCTGTGCGTAACTCCGGCGCCCACGCTGTTGTAGAGGGCACTGGCGATCACTGCTGTGAATACATGACCGGCGGCTTTGTCTGCGTTCTGGGCAAGACCGGTTACAACTTCGGTTCTGGCATGACTGGCGGCTTCGCCTACGTGCTCGACATGGACAACAGCTTCGTCGACAAGCTCAACCACGAGCTGGTGGAAATCCAGCGTATCAGTGGTGAGGCGATGGAAGCCTACCGCAGCCACCTGGCGCGGGTCCTTGGCGAATACGTGGAAGAGACCGGCAGCGAGTGGGGGCGTGAGCTCTTCGAGAACCTGGACGACTACGTGCGGCGCTTCTGGCTGGTCAAGCCGAAGGCGGCCAACCTCAAGCAACTGTTGTCCAGCACCCGTGCCAACCCGCAGTAAGAACAGCTGCAATTGACGGCCCCGTGCGCGGGGCCCGTCGTGCTCAAGTGATCGTCTTGCAGCTTGCAGCCTGAGGCTGGCAACTGCGGTAAAGAGGTTTTGAAAAATGGCTGAACGTCTGAACAACGACTTCCAGTTCATCGAAGTGGGCCGCAAGGACCCGAAGAAAAAGCTCCTGCGCCAGCGCAAGAAGGAGTTCGTGGAAATCTACGAACCGTTCAAGCCGCAGCAGTCCGTAGAGCAGGCACACCGCTGCCTGGGCTGCGGTAACCCGTATTGCGAATGGAAGTGCCCGGTACACAACTTCATTCCCAACTGGTTGAAGCTGGTGTCCGAAGGCAACATCCTGGCTGCGGCGGAACTGTCGCACCAGACCAACACCCTGCCGGAAGTGTGCGGCCGTGTATGCCCACAGGACCGTCTGTGTGAGGGTGCCTGCACCCTGAACGACGGTTTCGGTGCGGTGACCATTGGCTCGGTCGAGAAGTACATCACCGACACTGCCTTCGCCATGGGCTGGCGCCCGGACATGTCCAAGGTCAAGCCAACCGGCAAGCGCGTCGCGATCATCGGCGCCGGCCCTGCCGGTCTGGGTTGCGCCGACGTGCTGGTGCGTGGCGGCGTGACGCCGGTGGTGTTCGACAAGAACCCGGAAATCGGCGGCCTGCTGACCTTCGGTATCCCCGAGTTCAAGCTGGAAAAGACTGTGCTGAGCAATCGCCGCGAAGTCTTCACTGGCATGGGTATCGAGTTCCGCCTGAACACCGAGGTGGGCAAGGACATCACCATGGAGCAGCTGCTGGCCGAATACGACGCCGTGTTCATGGGCATGGGCACCTACACCTACATGAAGGGCGGTTTCCCGGGTGAGGACCTGCCAGGCGTGCACGACGCGCTGGACTTCCTGATCGCCAACGTCAACCGCAACCTCGGCTTCGAGAAATCGCCGGAAGATTTCGTCAACATGCAGGGCAAGAAGGTCGTGGTGCTGGGCGGTGGCGACACCGCGATGGACTGCAACCGCACCTCGATCCGCCAGGGCGCCAAGTCGGTGACCTGTGCCTATCGCCGTGACGAAGCCAACATGCCGGGTTCGCGCAAAGAAGTGAAGAACGCCAAGGAAGAGGGCGTCAAGTTCCTCTACAACCGCCAGCCCATCGCCATCGTCGGTGAGGACAAGGTCGAAGGCGTGAAGGTGGTCGAGACCCGTCTCGGTGAGCCGGATGCCCGTGGCCGTCGCAGCCCCGAGCCGATCCCGGGCTCCGAAGAGATCCTGCCGGCCGACGCCGTGGTGATTGCTTTCGGCTTCCGCCCGAGCCCAGCACCTTGGTTCGAGCAGCATGGCATCCAGCTGGACAGCCAGGGCCGTGTGGTGGCGCCGGAGAAAGCCAAGTTCAAGCACCAGACCAGCAACCCGAAAGTGTTCGCCGGTGGCGACATGGTGCGGGGGTCGGACCTGGTGGTGACTGCGATCTTCGAAGGCCGTAACGCTGCCGAAGGTATCCTGGACTACCTCGAAGTCTGAGCCCTCGCATTCGCGGGCAAGCCCGCTCCCACAGAGGTTTTGCACATAACCCTGTGGGCGCGGGCTTGCCCGCGAATATTTTGTATACAAAAACGCGTGATCTGTAGCATCCAATAGACAAAACGCATGGTCTTGACCGTGCCTTTTGCGCTGGCGTCTGAGAAAATGCCCGCACTATTTTTCCGGATGCCGACATGACTGCCCTGAAGAACGATCGTTTCCTGCGTGCACTGCTCAAGCAACCCGTAGACGTTACCCCAGTCTGGATGATGCGCCAGGCCGGCCGCTACCTGCCGGAGTACCGCGCTAGCCGCGCCAAGGCCGGTGATTTCATGAGCCTGTGCATGAACCCGCAGTTCGCCTGCGAGGTTACCCTGCAGCCGCTGGACCGCTACCCGCTGGACGCGGCGATCCTATTCTCGGACATTCTCACCATCCCTGACGCCATGGGCCTGGGCCTGTACTTCGAAACCGGCGAAGGCCCGCGTTTCAAGAAGGTCATCAGTACCCCGGCCGATATCGAAGCGCTGCCGATCCCTGACCCGCAAAAAGACCTCGGCTACGTCATGGACGCGGTCAGCACCATCCGCCGCGAGCTCAATGGCCGCGTGCCGCTGATCGGTTTCTCTGGCAGCCCGTGGACCTTGGCCACTTACATGGTCGAAGGCGGTTCGTCGAAGGACTTCCGCAAGACCAAGGCCATGGCCTACGACAACCCGCAAGCCCTGCACCTGCTGCTGGATAAGCTGGCTCAGTCGGTCACCAGCTACCTCAATGGCCAGATCCTCGCTGGCGCCCAGGCCGTGCAGATCTTCGATACCTGGGGCGGCAACCTGTCGGCGGCGGCCTATCAGGAATTCTCCCTGGCCTACATGCGCAAGATTGTCAGCGGCCTGATCCGCGAGCATGAAGGGCGCAAGGTGCCGGTGATCCTGTTCACCAAGAATGGCGGCCTGTGGCTGGAAAGCATCGCCGAGGCCGGTGCCGACGCACTGGGCCTGGACTGGACCTGCGAGATCGGCGACGCCCGCCGCCGCGTGGGTGACAAAGTGGCACTGCAAGGCAACATGGACCCGACTGTGCTGTACGCCAAGCCGGAGGCTATTCGCCAGGAAGTGGCGCGCATTCTGGCCAGCTATGGCAAGGGTACCGGCCACGTGTTCAATCTCGGCCATGGCATTACCCCGGAGGTCGACCCGGAGCACGCTGGCGTGTTCATCAACGCCGTGCACGAACTGTCGGCGCAGTATCACGCCTGACTCTGTATAGCTCCGCTGGTCGCTAAGGGCCAGCGGGCTCCTACGATTCACTCAGCTGTAAAGGGCGATTCTTACATACCTGCCCTGACGTATCGCCCAACCTCTCTATCACTGCCGAGTGCTTTGTCTGGAGGTTTACGATGCCCTTATCCCTTACCAATCCCCGCATACGATATGCCTGGCCGCAGGTGGTGTTGCACTGGCTTTCGGCGGCCATCATCTTGTGGGTCATGTGCAGCGGGGCGTACCTGGCATTGTTTGAGGTGAGCCCGTCGCGTAAGGCGGCGATGGCCGACTTCAATATTTCAATCAGCCTCTTGTTGATTCCCGTATTCATCGTGCGTTGTGTGGTGCGCATGGCCATTCCCGGTCCGTCTGCACACGCGGGCAGGCGTTATGAGCAGTTGCTTGCCCAGGTGGTGCACCTTGCTTTATATGGGGCCATCGCTTTGGTGCTGGTGACTGGTGTGCTGATCATAGATGAGGATCTGAGTGCCTTTGGCGTGCTGCACGTCCCGGCCTTGTTCAGCGAACATGCGTGGCGTGCGGCATGGGTGCAGGTGCATTTCTTCTCGCTGGGGCTGTTGTTCGCGCTGATCATTTTGCATATTGGTGCGGTCATCAAGCATCAATTGGCCGGTCGCTCGGTGTTGTGGCGGATGTGGTTTAGTGGGCACTGATTAAGCTTTACTTCAGCCAAGGCGGTTATCGTGGGCCAATCAGACACCGACACAGGATTGCTCGACATGACCGCCCGATACCTTGCTTTGATCCTCGCCCCGCTGCTCAGCAGCGCTGCCTTCGCTGCTGGCTATACCGGCCCCGGTGCTCAGCCGGTTACCACCGTTGCCGCAGCCAACGACGCTGCCGATGACACTCCGGTTGTGCTGCAAGGTTTTGTGACCAAGAAGATCAACAACGACGACAAGTACGAGTTCAAGGACAACTCCGGCACCATTACGGTCGAGATCGATGACGAAGACCTGCCACCAACGCCGTTCAACGACAAGACCAAGGTCAAGCTGACCGGTGAAGTGGAGAAGCACTTGATGAGCCGTGAGGTGGATGTGGATATTGTCGAGATTATCAACTGATCCATGAAGATACCTGCTTATTGGTAGGAATCTTCCTATATTGGAGCTTGCGAGCTACTACATCCCTGCAGCGCACTGAGAATCTTCGGGTGCTGCAACACTGGGCCCCTGAACAGCTGGCCGGAAGCGATTTAGCCACGCAAATCCGGTTGTTGGAACACATGCCCAGGCAATCGACCGCTGTGGAGCAGCTCGCGCAGTTCTCCAAGCAGTTGGTCAGCAGCGGCAATCTGGTGATTGAGCGAGCGGAAACGACAGCCGGGCAGGGCTGGCGTGTCGAAGTCATCGCTCAAGGTTTTGACGATCTCGAACGACTGGGTGGGCGTGTTGCCGGCATGCGCATGGAACAGGGGCGACAGACTGACCAGGGTGTGCGGGCAACCCTCGCCTGGCAGGAGGCAGAATGAAACATCTCAACGAGCATGCATGGGTTCGCCAGTGGAAAGAGATACCAGCAGGCCGGCGTGCGCTGCTGAATGCAGCGGTGTGGGGCTTGCTGTCGATCGTGATCTGCCAGCTTCTCTGGTTGCCAGGGCAGGCCCGCATGTAGCAAGCGGAACAAGCGCTGGCGCGTGAGCATGAGCTGGCTGCCATATTGCAGCGAATTGTACAGGGGCCCCGCCGGTCGACAGACGCCGTCGAATTGCTGACACCGGCTGTGCTGAACGAGCGTGCCAAGGCGGCAGGGGTCCACATCGTTAGCCTGGAAGCGAAGGCTGCGCAGGTGGATGTCGGCCTGGAGGGGCCGGTCGCCGCAGTACTGGCCTGGCTGCACGTACTGGAGCAAGACGGTGGCGAAGCGCTGAACATCCAGTTGCAAGCCGAAGGCGAGCTGCTTCAGGCGCGCTTGGTCATGGCGCTGCCGGAAGCGTGAGCACGGGCGCCTATGCCTTGGGAGGCAGCTTGCTCAAGTGCAACGCCACCAGCAACGCCACCGCCAGCAAGCTGCCAATAAACAGCCCGATCCCGTTCCAGCCCCACTGGTGCCAGAACACCCCACCCGCAGTACCCGCCACGCTCGATCCGGCGTAATAGCTGAACAGGTACAGTGACGACGCCTGCCCCTTGGCCTTAAGCGCCCGGCGACCGATCCAACTGCTGGCCACCGAGTGCGCGCCGAAGAAGCCGAAAGTAAACACCAGCATACCCACGATCACCATCGGCAGCGGGCTGGCCAGGGTCATCAGTAAGCCACCTGCCATCACCACGATACTGGCCCAGAACACCTTGCGCCGTCCCAGCTTGTCCGCCAGCGCGCCGACTTGCGCCGAGCTGTAGATACCTGACAGGTAGACCACCGACAGCAAACCGACCAGCGCCTGGTTCATGTGATAAGGCTCGGCCAGCAAGCGGTAGCCGATGTAGTTGAACAGTGTCACGAAGGCGCCCATCAGCAGGAAGGCTTCGAGGAACAACCACGGTAGCCCGGCATCCTTGAAGTGCATGACAAAGCCATCCAGCAGGCTGCGCGGGCTCATCATCTGCGGGCGGAAGTTGCGTGATTCAGGTAGCACCTTCCAGAACACCAGTGCGGCGACCAGGGCCAGGCCACCGATGGTCAGCATCGCCGTGTGCCAGCTGACGAAGTCGATCAGCACGCCGGTAATCAGCCGTCCGCTCATGCCGCCAATGGCGTTGCCGCCGATATACAGGCCCATGGCCAGGCCGATGTGCTGCGGGTGGATCTCTTCGCTCAGGTAGGTCATGGCCACCGCCGCCAGGCCGCTCAGCGACAGGCCCACCAGGGCGCGAGTGGCCAGTACCAGCTCCCAGCTTGGCATTACCGCGCTGGCCAGGGTGGAGAGGGCGGCGCAAACCAGGGCAAAGACCATCACCGGCTTGCGTCCGATGCGGTCAGAAATGGGGCCGGTGATCAACAGGCCGAACGCCAGCATGGCGGTGGAAACCGACAACACCAGGCTGCTCTGTGCCGCGTTGATGGCAAATTCTTTCGACAGCAGCGGCATCATCGGCTGCACGCAGTACAGCAGGGCGAAGGTGGCGAAGGCGCCGCTGAACAGGGCCAGCACGGTCTTCATGAAGGCGGGGGTGCCTTTCTCGATCCACATTTCGTTCAGGGGGGCAGGTTCTGGGTCGGCAGGAAGGGGGGCTACAGCAGTTTTCACGGGCGGTACCTCTGGCGCAATGAAAAAAGCATATAGCTGGCTAATGATTAGATCCAATATATTGTTCGACCTATTTAAGACGTTAAGCGACCTAATTGGAGCCGATCATGGAACTGCGCCATTTGCGTTACTTCATCGCCGTTGCCGAAGAGTTGCACTTCGGCCGCGCGGCCCAGCAACTTGGCATCTCCCAGCCGCCCTTGAGCCAGCAGATCCAGGCATTGGAGCAGGAGCTGGGTGCTCGCCTGTTCGAGCGGACCAATCGTCGGGTCGAGCTGAGCGAGGCTGGCCGATTGTTCCTCGAAGAGGCGCGCCAGGTGCTGGCACAGGTAGAGAAGGCGGCCGATGTGGCGCGGCGCGCGCAGTTGGGTGAGCTGGGCGAGATGAAGATCGGCTTCACGTCGTCGGCGCCGTTCACCTCGAAGATTCCCAAGGCCATCCATGCCTTTCGCCAGCGCTTCCCGGCAGTGCACCTGAACCTCAAGGAAATGAGCAGCCGGGATGTCGCCGAAGCGGTGTTTGACGAGTCCATCGAGGTCGGGCTGATGCGGCCGATGCCGCTGCCGGAGGGCCTGGTGGCCACCGAGCTGTTCCGCGAGCCGCTGGTGGCGGTGATCAATGCCTCGCATCCGTTGGCCAAAGGCACGGAGCACGGCGTGTGCATGGCCGCCCTGGCCCATGAACCGTTCGTGTTCTTCCCGCGCAGCTATGGCAGCGGGTTGCATGCGCAGCTGCTGAGCCTGGCACGCCAGGCCGGCTTCAGCCCGCACTTTGCTCAGGAGGCAGGGGAGGCGATGACCATCATCGGCCTGGTGTCGGCGGGGTTGGGGGTCTCGGTGCTGCCCGCGTCGTTCCAGCGCATGCGCATCGAAGGCGTGGTGTACCGCACGCTGTTGGATGAAGGGGCGATGTCGGCGGTATGGCTGGTGCAGCGCGAGCGGGGTGGCTCGGCGATGGCCCGGGCGTTCGCCGAGTTGCTGACGGGGTTGATGGCTGGCCAGGGGTGATGTTTGCACCTTGTGCCGGCTAATGGGCAAATGGCACTGGCCATAGCCGCGTCGCCGCCACATACTCGGGCATTCGTTGATACACGGAGGTCAATCATGCGGCGCGTGGTGTTCAATCAGAAAGGTGGCGTGGGCAAGTCGAGCATCGCTTGCAACCTGGCGGCAGTGAGCGCCAGCGAAGGTTATCGGACCTTGCTGATCGACCTGGACGCCCAGGCCAACTCGACCCAGTATCTGACCGGCCTGACCGGCGACGATATCCCCATGGGTATCGCCGATTTCTTCAAGCAAAGCCTGTCCAGCGGGCCGTTCAGCAAGAAGAACAAGGTCGATATCTACGAAACCCCGTTCGACAACCTGCACGTGGTCACGGCCACGGCGGAACTGGCCGACCTGCAGCCGAAGCTGGAGGCCAAACACAAGATCAACAAGCTGCGTAAGTTGCTCGACGAGCTGGACGAAGACTACGAGCGGATCTACATCGACACACCGCCGGCTCTCAATTTCTATGCGGTTTCCGCGTTGATCGCGGCTGATCGTGTACTGATCCCCTTCGACTGTGACAGCTTCTCGCGCCAGGCGCTCTACGGCCTGCTGGCCGAAATCGAAGAGCTCAAGGACGACCACAACGAAGGCCTGATGGTCGAAGGCATTGTGGTCAACCAGTTCCAGTCCCGCGCCAGCCTGCCCCAGCAGATGCTCGACGAGCTGTTGGCCGAAGGGCTGCCGGTGCTGCCGGTGTACCTGGGGAGCTCAGTGAAGATGCGTGAATCGCACCACGCCAGCCTGCCGTTGATCCACCTGGAACCACGGCACAAGCTGACCCAGCAGTTTGTGGAGCTGCATTCGCTGCTCGAAGAGAGCGCTTAGACCCCTTGGCTACGCAGCCACTCCAGCAAAGACTGGAGTGGAAACGCCCCGGCCTGGCGGCTGATTTCGCGGCCGTTCTTGAACAGAATCAGGCTGGGGATCGAGCGGATGCCCAGTTGCCCGGCGAGGTTGCGGTGGGCTTCGCTGTCGAGCTTGGCCAGGCGGCAGCGGCCGCTGAGCTGGCGGGCGGCCTGTTCGAAGGTCGGGGCGAATGATTTGCACGGGCCGCACCAATCAGCCCAGACGTCGATAAGCAGCGGCAGGTCGCCCTTGATCTGGCTGGCGTAATTGGCTTCGCCGAGTTCGAAGGGTTGGCTCAGCAGTACGTCCTGTTTGCAGCGGCCGCATTTCGGGGCGTCACCCAGGCGCTCTGCGGGCAGGCGGTTGAGACCGTTGCAGTGGGGGCAGGGGATTACCAGTGGGTCGGACATTTTTGATTCCTTGAGTTTTTTGGGGCTGCTGCGCAGCCCTTTCGCGACACAAGGCCGCTCCTACAGGGCTCGCGCAGGTCTGTAGGGGAGGCCGTGTGTCGCGAAAGGGCCGCGCAGCGGCGCCAGGTTTCAGGATGAGCAGCTGATTTCCAAGTGCTTGCCCCACTCCGGTGGGCGCTCGGCGTAGCCTTGCATTCCGGCCTGCTCCTCGAATGGCTTGCTCAGCACCTGATGCAGCCGCCGCACTTCACTGTAGTCCCCCGCTTCGGCCGCTTCGATGGCCTTTTGCGCCAGGTAGTTGCGCAGCACGTACAGCGGGTTCACAGCATGCATCCGCTCACGGCGGCCTTCGGCATTACCGGGCTCGCGCGCGCAACGGGCCAGGTAATCCGCGCCCCAGGCATCGAAGCCGGCGAGGTCGATGAAGTCGTCGCGCACCCCCTTCAGTGCTTCGGCAACGGGTAGCTCCCCCAGCCTGCGGAAGAACAGGCTGTAATCCACGCCACCGCTCTGCATGCGCTGCAGCAGGCGCTCGATCAGCGCCAGGTCGTCGTCTTCGCCAGTGGTCAGCCCCAGGCGCCGGCGCATCAGGTCCAGGTAGTGCGCCTGGTACAGCGGCAGGAACAGGCCCAGCGCTTCCTTGAGCGGTTCGACCTCGATCACTGTGGTCAGGGCCTGAGCCAGGGCGCTGAGGTTCCAGTGGGCGATGGGCACTTGGTTGGCGTAGCTGTAACGGCCACGGTCGTCGGAGTGGTTGCAGATGAAATTGGCGTCGAAGTCGTCGAGGAAGGCGAACGGGCCAAAGTCAAAGGTGATGCCGAGGATCGACATGTTGTCGGTGTTCATCACTCCGTGGCAGAAGCCATAGGCCTGCCAGCGGGCGATCAGCGCGGCGTTGCGCTCGACGATCGTGCGGAACATCGCCAGGTACGGCTGTTCGGCATCGCGGCATTCGGGGTAGTGCTGCTCCAGCACATGGTCGATCAGCACCCGCTGCTGCTCGGGCTGTTTGGTGTAGTAGAAGTATTCGAAATGCCCGAAGCGCACATGGCTCTGCGCCAGTCGGGTGAGCATAGCCGCACTTTCGCGGGTTTCGCGCCACACCGGGGTGCTCGAGCCGATGACGCACAGCGCCCGACTGGTGGGGATGCCTAGGGCGTGCAGGGCTTCGGAGGCGAGGAATTCACGGATCGACGAGCGCAGCACGGCGCGGCCGTCGCCCATGCGCGAGTACGGCGTCTGGCCGGCACCCTTGAGGTGCAGGTCCCAGTGTTCGCCCTGGTCATTCAGCACTTCGGCCAGCAGCAGGCCGCGGCCATCGCCCAGGCGCGGGTTGTAGGAGCCGAACTGGTGGCCGGAATAGACCATCGCTCGCGGGTCGGCCTGTTCCCAGAGCTTGTGACCGCTGAAAATTTCGGCGAATACCGGCAGTTCGGCCTGGGCAGGGTCGAGGTCGAGCAGGGCCATGGCCGACTCGCTCGCCACTACCAGACGCGGCTCGGCGATCGGCTCGGGCAGGACCTGGGTGGAGAACGCATCGCCCAGGCGGGCGAAGCGGTTGTCGAAGCTGAGATGGTCGAGGGCTTTCACGGGGCCGGCTCCTGAAGTCGGGACATCGGGGCCGCTTGACGGCCCTTCGCGGGCAAGCGTGCTCCCACAGGTACTATGCGGTCTCTGTGGGAGCGGGCTTGCCCGCAAACGAGGGCGAAGCCCTCGCAGGGGATTTGCACAGAATAAAGTATTCGAGCCCACTCAGGCTGAAGCAGTGCCATCCGGCTTAGGTTGCTCCATCGGGATCAACTGCTGCTTGCCCCCTTTCGGGTCCATCAGGAATACCTCGACCTGGCGTACCGAGATCTTGATGTTGTGGGCCTTGAACTCGCGGTTGATGTAGCGGTTGATCTCGTCCAGCGTCGGGTTGCGGTCGCCGAGGTCACGCACATGCATGCGCAGCTCATGGTCCAGCGAGCTCTCGCCGAAGTTCAGGAAGTACACGATTGGCTCCGGGTCCTTGAGCACTCGCGGGTTCTCGTGGGCGCCCTTGAGCAGCAGGTCGCGCACCAGGTCCAGGTCGCAGCCATAGTCGATGCCCAGCTTCAGCGTCACCCGGGTGACCGTGTCGGTCAGCGACCAGTTGATAAGCTGGCCGGTGATGAAGGTCTTGTTGGGGACGATGATGTCCTTGCGGTCGAAGTCGGTGATGGTGGTGGCGCGGATGCGGATCTTGCTGACCGTTCCGGACAGGTTGCCGATGGTGATGGTGTCGCCGATCCGCACCGGGCGCTCGAACAGGATCATGATGCCGGAAATGAAGTTGGCGAAAATCTCCTGCATGCCGAAGCCCAAGCCTACCGATAGCGCCGCCACCAGCCATTGCAGCTTGTCCCAACTCACCCCAAGGGTCGACAGGGTGCTGACGATGCCGACGCCGACGATGGTGTACGACAGCAGCGTGGTGGTGGCGTAGGCGCTGCCCTGGGCGAGGTTCAGGCGCGACAGTACCAGTACTTCCAGCAGGCCCGGCAAGTTACCGGCCAAGGCGAAGGTTATGCCCACAATCACCAGGGCGCCGAGCAGGTCGCCGAGGCTGATTGGCACCATGCTGGCGGCGCTGCCGGTGCCGCTGGTGTATTCGTACAGGGTGAAGTTGTTGAGGTAGGCGAACACCGAGATCAGGTCCGACCAGACCCAGTACAGGCCGGCGATGAAGCCGCCGAGCAGGGCCAGGCGGATCAGGCGCAGCGACTGCTGGTTGACCTGTTCGATGTCCAGGGTCGGCTCTTCGGTGATGACTTCACCGTCCAGCCCTTCCTTGGCGGCCTGGCGCTTGCTCAGTGCCCGCTGATAAGCCAGGCGCCGCGCCGCTACCGACAGGCCACGGACGAAGGCCGCTTCGATCACCAACCAGAACAGCAGCAGGTAGAGGGTATAGATCAGCCGGTCGGTCAGTTTCAGTGCGGTGTAGTAGTAGCCGAAGCAGACCGCCACGAACAGCGCGATCGGCAGGGCGGTGAAGGCCACCCCCACCGCTTTGCGGAACAGCGAGGTGTCGCGGTGCGCCGGGCTGCTGAGCAGCAGGCGGCTGAGCAGCCAGGCCATCAGCGCATAGCAGGTCAGTACAACACCGATACCGAGCACGTCGTCGGCCAAGGCCGAAGGCTGGTGCTCGGCGACCGCCACCACACCGACCAGCGCCAGTACCACAGTGCCCAGCCGGCGAACCCAGCCGCGCAGGAATTCGACTTGGGGTTTGTGCCAGCGGAAGTGGATTTCCGCCACGCCGCCGGGGGCGAGGATGCGGTAGGCGGTGTAGAACACCAGCCAGGCCTGGGCCAGTTGCCACAGCGCTGCACCGAGGTTGGCGTTCTGCCCGCGGGCGTCGATCTGCAGGGCATAGCTGCACAGCGCCAGGCCCAGGCTCACCGGCATCGCCAGGAGGATGTTGATCAGGATGGCCTGGGGCGTGTGCCACTGGCTGTCACGGCGGAAGTGGCCGATATCCTGATGCACCTTGCCCAACCGTTGATACAGGTACTTGCGCCGCCACAGCAGGCCACCGATGGCCAGCAGCAGGGGCAGGAACAGCAACGGGCGCTGGCTCAGGCCATCGGCCACTTCCTTGATGCCCGAGCCCCAGGGCAAGCTGGCGACCTGTTCGGGCAAACGGGTCGGCACGAAACTGAGCCAGTCCCAATCCAGTGGCTTGTTGCTGGGGATCCAGAACATCTGCTCGTCGAGGGTGTTGCGCAGGCCCTGGGCGGTGCCGAGCAGTTGCTTCTGGTTGAGCTGCAGGGTGATCGACTCGTTCAGCAGTGCCGACAGCTCGCGGTTCAGCCGTTCGAGCAGGTCGCTGCGGGTGATTGCCACTTCCAGCAGGGCCTTGCGCAGCTGCGGGGTGACGTCTTCCTGAGGCTGGTTGGCCAGCAGCTTGTCGACGTAGGCCACCGGGCTGCTCATCTGCTCGCGCTGCTGGTTGATCTCGAACTGGTACAGGCGGATATCGGCGATCTGGTCGGCCAGGTCGCGGTCAAGCTTCAGGTGCGGCAGCGCCTGCTTCTGCTTGTAGAGGATCTTCGACAGCAGCAGGCTGCCCTTGAGCACGTTGATCTGCTCGTCCAGCGCCTGGTCGGCCTGGGTCAGGCTGTCGAGCTGCTGCTTGGTGCGCAGGTTCTGCTGGGTCAGCTCGTTGAGGCGGTCGGTGCTTTTCAGCAGGTAGTCGGAGAGCCTGAGGTTGGCAGCGCTTTCAGTGGCCAGCAGGCTGCTGCCACCGGCTTTTTGCGCTTCGATCGACTGCTGGGTGACGGTCTGCTGGGACTGGGCCAGGCGCTTTTCGTTGATCAGCGTCTGCAGGTCCTGGATCTCCTGCTCCAGGCGTGCGGCACGCTCGATCAGCAGGTCATGGCGGGCGTTGCCAAGGTCTTGCAGCAGGCCGTTGCCGGCCAGCTCCTGGCGGCGCAGCAGGGTCAGCGCGTTGAGCGAGGCCAGTTCGGCATTGAGCTGGTTGCGCTGGTCGGCATTGATCGACTTGCCGCCGTCCTTGCCGCTCTTGAGGCTGTTGTTGATCTGCTGGGTACGGGTCTGATTGTTGCTGATCTCGGCCTGGGCCCGCTCGGGGCGAGTCTGCGAGTTGATGATCAGGCTATTGGCTTCGGACAGTGCCTTCTGCAGCTCACCCTGTTGGGTGTTGCGCTCGCTGAGCATCTGCTCCAGCTGGGGCACGGTCAGGTTGGCATAGCGCTGGGCGACCGGTTGCGGCTTGCTCTCCTTGAGCCTGGCCAGTTCTTTCTGGCTGTCGCTGGTTTCCTTGGGGGCGCTGGCCAGTTGCTGCTTGAGCGCTGCAAGCTTCTTTTCGCTGTCTTCCTTGCTGTTGAGCAGGCTCAAGGTTTGCTCGAGCACCTGCTGCAAGGCCTTCTGGTCAGCTTCGGGCAGCTTGCGCTCGGCGATCTTGTCGAGGCTGTTCTGGATGCTGGCGGTGGTCGGGGCTTCTGCCGCGTTGACCGCGAAAGAAAGGGACAGGCACAGCCCGAGCAGGGCTGTGCGAAGGTACACGCGCAGGGACATAGGCAGACTACTTTGGGATCCGGCAGAAACGAAGTTTAGAGGAACAATCCTGGTCCGGGTCGCGTTCCTTCGGGGAATCTGACGCCGACTTTCTGGATCTTGTTCCCGTCCATGGTCGCCACCGTCCAGATCGTGCCATGCCATTCGACCTGGTCACCTACTACTGGAGCGCCTCCGACCTTCTGTCGGATGAACTGCGCCAGCGGCATCTTCGCGTCCAGGCCGTCCAGTTTCAGGCCATAAAGGGCGGCCACCGCGCCCAGCTCGGCATCGCCTTCGAGCACGAAATCGCCGAAGAACCGCAGGTCCAGGCCACGCTGGGGTGCCTGGCTGAACAGTTTGCCCAGCGCCGGCAGGTTGTGTTCGTGGCCGATCACGCAAAGCATGTCGCCTACTTCCAGCACGGTACTGCCCGACGGGTGCAGCAGTTGCTCGTTACGGAACAGGGCGGCGATCCGCGTGCCTTCGGGCATTTTCAGCTCGCGCAGGGCGGCCCCGATGCACCATTTTTCGGCACCCAGGCGGTACACAAACAGCTCCCACTCGCTGGTGATGTGCACTTCCAGGGCAGAGCGGGAAATCGGTGCCGGGTCTGGCGGTACGGTCACTTTCAGCAGCTTGGCCATCCAAGGCAGGCTGGTGCCTTGCACCAGCAGCGACACCAGCACGATGAAGAACGCCAGGTTGAAGAACAGCTGGGCGTCCGGCAGGCCGGCCATCAGCGGGAACACCGCCAGAATGATCGGTACCGCGCCGCGCAGGCCGACCCAGGAAATGAAGCCTTTCTCGCGGCCATGGAAGGCCTTGAAGGGCAGCAAGGCGGCGGCCACCGACAGCGGCCGCGCCACCAGGATCATCCACAGCGCCAGGCCCAGCGCCGGCAGGGCGATGGGCAGCAGGTCGTGCGGGGTGACCAGCAGCCCCAGCACCAGGAACATGCCGATCTGCGCCAGCCAGGCCATGCCGTCGAGCATGTGCAGGATGCCGTGGCGGCTGCGGATCGGCTTGTTGCCCAGCACCAGGCCGCACAGGTACACGGCGAGGAAGCCGCTGCCATGCAGGGCGTTGGTCAGCGAAAACACCACCAGGCCGCCGGCCACCACCAGGATCGGGTACAGGCCGCCGGCCAGGTTGATACGGTTGACCAGCTGCAGCATCAACCAGCCGCCGCCCAGCCCCAGCAAGCTGCCGATGCCGAACTCGCGCAGCAGGTGGGCCAGCAGGCTCCAGTGCAGGCCGGTCTGGCCGCTGGCGATCATGTCGATCAGGGTGACCGTGAGGAATACCGCCATCGGGTCGTTGCTGCCCGACTCGATTTCCAGCGTAGCGGTAACCCGCTCGTTCAGGCCTTTGCCGCCCAGCAGCGAGAACACCGCCGCAGCGTCGGTAGAGCCGACGATGGCGCCGATCAGCAGGCCCTGGATCAGGCTCAGGTGGAACAGCCAGGCGGCCACCAGGCCAGTGAGCGCGGTGGTGATCATCACGCCGACTGTGGCCAGCGACAGCGCAGGCCACAGTGCCACGCGGAAGCTTGCCACTCGCGTACGCAGGCCACCGTCGAGCAGGATCACGGCCAGTGCAAGGTTGCCCACCAGGTAGGCGGTCGGATAGTTGTTGAAGATGATGCCGCCACCATCGACACCGGCGACCATGCCGACGGCGAGGATGATGACCAGGATAGGGATGCCCAGGCGCGACGACAGCGAACTGACCAGGATACTTGCGCCCACCAGCAATGCGCCGATCAGAAACAGGCTGTTGATGGTGCTTGCATCCAAAGGCAGGTACTCCGGGATATCGCGGGAAGGGGGCTTGACTGGCAAGTCGCGTGCCAATCGATTCTAACCTGATGAATTGGCAGCATGTAAAGCGTTTCTGCAGATGTAGAAAAGGCACCGCGATGGGTGCCTTTTTCTATGATGCCTGGCATGGCCCTTTCGCGGGTAAACCCGCTCCCACAGGGTGATCACAAGGCTCGAAAGCGATGCGCTACCTGTGGGAGCGGCTTTAGCCGCGAAGGGGCCAGTACCGGCTTACGCCTGCTTCACTTCACGCATCGGCTTGCCCCTCACCGGTGCATCGCCCGCCACATAGTACTTGGCGGTGCTGCGTGGCAGCGGCTTGCGGCCACGGATCTTGTCCGAGATTTTCTCGGCGATCATGATCGTGGTGGCGTTGAGGTTGCCGGTGATGATCAGCGGCATGATCGATGCGTCGACCACGCGCAGGCCTTTCATGCCATGCACGCGGCCCTCGGCGTCGACCACCGCCATGTCGTCGGTGCCCATCTTGCACGAGCAGGAAGGGTGGAAAGCGGTTTCGGCGTGCTCGCGGATGAACTTGTCCAGCTCTTCATCGGTTTGCACGTGGGCGCCGGGGCTGATTTCGCGGCCGCGATACGGGTCCAGCGCCGGTTGGGCCATGATTTCGCGGGTCAGGCGGATGCCGTCGCGGAATTCCTGCCAGTCCTGCTCGGTGGACATGTAGTTGAACAGGATGCTCGGGTGCTGGCGCGGGTTTTTCGACTTGGCCTGGACGCGACCACGGGCAGGCGAACGCATGGAACCCATGTGCGCCTGGAACCCGTGTTCCTTCACGCCGTTGGAGCCGTTGTAGTTAATCGCCACCGGCAGGAAGTGGTACTGGATGTTCGGCCACTTGAACTCAGGGCGGGTGCGGATGAAACCACCGGCCTCGAACTGGTTGCTGGCGCCGATACCGGTACCCTTGAACATCCACTCGGCACCGATGGCCGGCTGGTTCCACCACAGCAGCGATGGGTACAGCGACACGGGCTGGGTGCAGGCGTACTGCAGGTACAGCTCGAGGTGGTCCTGCAGGTTCTCGCCGACGCCCGGCAGGTCGTGCACGACCGGGATGTCGAGGCTTTCCAGCAGGGCGCGCGGGCCGACGCCGGAGCGCTGCAGCAGTTGCGGCGAAGCAATGGCGCCGGAGCTGACGATCACTTCCTTGCGGGCACGGGCTTCGACGCGCTCTTCGCTGTCGCCGACCAGGTAGGTCACGCCAATGGCACGCTTGCCGTCGAACAGCACGCGGTCGCTCAGGGCGTGGGTGACGATGGTGAGGTTCGGGCGCTTCTTGGCCTGGTCCAGGTAACCACGGGCGGTGCTGGAACGGCGGCCGTTCTTGGTCACCGAACGGTCCATCGGGCCGAAGCCTTCCTGCTGGTAACCGTTGAGGTCTTCGGTGCGCGGGTAACCGGCCTGCACGCCGGCTTCAACCATGGCGTGGAACAGCGGGTTGTTGCCGGCTTTCGGCGTGGCCACGCTGACCGGGCCATCGCCGCCGTGGTAGTCGTTCGGGCCGATGTCGCGGGTTTCGGCCTTGCGGAAGTACGGCAGGCAGTCCAGGTAGGTCCAGTCTTCCAGGCCTGGCAGTTCTGCCCAGCCGTCGAAGTCCATGGCGTTGCCGCGGATGTAGCACATGCCGTTGATCAGCGACGAGCCACCCAGGCCCTTGCCGCGGCCACATTCCATGCGACGGCCGTCCATGAACGGCTCCGGGTCGGTCTCGTAGGCCCAGTTGTAGCGGCGGCCTTGCAGCGGGAAGGCCAGGGCGGCTGGCATCTGGGTGCGGAAGTCGAAGCGGTAGTCGGGGCCACCGGCTTCGAGCAGCAGTACGGTAACGCCTGCGTCTTCGGTCAGGCGGGCAGCCAGGGTGTTACCGGCGGAACCTGCGCCGACGATGATGTAATCGAATTCTTGGGACATGGAAGTACCCTCGTGTTGGCGGTGATCAGGGAGCGGAAACGCCCGTGCGCAGTGGCACGGGCGTGGCTAGACAGGGCTTAGAAAACCGAGTTGTAGCCGCCCAGCTCCACTTGGACCGACTTGATGCGAGTGTATTGAGCCAGCGAGCTGACGCCGTTCTCACGGCCGACGCCCGACTGCTTGTAGCCGCCAACCGGCATTTCGGCTGGCGATTCGCCCCAGGCGTTGATCCAGCAGATACCGGCTTCCAGCTGGTGGATGATGCGGTGGGCGCGCGAGATGTCGTTGGTGCAGACACCGGCGGCCAGGCCGTAGTCGGTGTCGTTGGCGCGGCGGATGACTTCTTCTTCGGTTTCGTAGGTGAGGATGCTCATCACCGGGCCGAAGATTTCTTCCTTGACGATGGTCATGTCGTCGCTGCAGTCGGTGAACACGGTCGGCGCGACGAAGGCACCGTTGGCGAATTCACCGGCAGTCAGACGCTCACCGCCACACAGCACGCGGGCGCCTTCTTCTTTGCCTTTGGCGATGTAGCCGAGCACGCTTTCCATGTGCTGGAAGCTGACCAGCGGGCCGAAGTTGGTGTTTTCGTCTTCCGGGTTGCCAACACGGATGCGGGCAACGCGCTCGGCGATCTTGGCTTCGAAGGCAGCCTTCATTTCAGCCGGGATGAATACGCGGGTGCCGTTGGTGCACACCTGGCCGGAGCTGTAGAAGTTGGCCATCATGGCGATGTCGGCGGCCTTGTCCAGGTCGGCGTCGGCGCAGATGATCAGTGGCGACTTGCCGCCCAGTTCCATGGTGACTTCCTTGAGCGACGAGCTCGAGGCGCTGGCCATGACCTTCTTGCCGGTGGTGGTGCCGCCAGTGAAGGAGACTTTCTCGATACGTGGGTGTTCGGTCAGCCAGGTGCCGACTTCGCGGCCGCTGCCGGTCAGGACGTTGAACACGCCGTTCGGCAGGCCGGCTTCGGTGTAGATCTCGGCCAGTTTCAGGGTGGTCAGCGAAGTGACCTCCGATGGCTTGAAGATCATCGCGTTGCCAGCGGCCAGGGCCGGGGCGGATTTCCACAGGGCGATCTGGATCGGGTAGTTCCAGGCGCCGATACCGACGGTCACGCCCAGCGGCTCGCGACGGGTGTAGACGAAGGAGGATTCGCGCAGCGGGATCTGCTCACCTTCGATGGCCGGTACCAGGCCTGCGTAGTACTCGAGCACGTCGGCGCCGGTAACGATGTCGACGTAGCGGGTTTCAGAGTACGACTTGCCGGTGTCCAGGGTTTCCAGCATGGCCAGTTCATCGTTGCGCTCGCGCAGGATGTCGACGGCGCGACGCAGGATGCGCGAACGCTGCATGGCAGTCATCGCTGCCCAGACCTTCTGGCCGCGCTCGGCGCTTTCCACGGCCTTCTCGACGTCAGCCTCGGTGGCACGTTGCACGTGGGCGAGGACTTCGCCCGTAGCCGGGTTGATGGCTTCGAAAGTGGCGTCGCTGCCAGCGTCGACGTAAGCGCCATCAATGTAGAGTTTTTGCGTTCCGAAACGGGCCATAGTGTCCTCGCAAGTGCAGTGTGTGGTTGGCTGCGCGTCACGCTCCTGCCGGGTTGGCAAGCGCCGTGCGTGCTCGATCAGCGGCCTGGTCGGTTGTGTCCAGGGTGTGCTGTTTAGCCAGTTGTAGATCCATGTATTCGTATGCAATCCGTATTGCCTGGTCGGTGTCGAATGCATCCCCCGACAGGGCACCACGCAGCCACAAGCCATCGATCAGGGCCGCCAGGCCGCGGGCTGCCTTGCGCGCATGGTAGAGCGGCAGGGCGCGGCGGAACTGGCAGCACAGGTTGGAGTACAGGCGGTGATCGTTGATTCGCTGCAACCTGTGCAAATCGGGCTGGTGCATGCTGGAAGCCCAGAAGGCCAACCAGGTTTTCATTGCCGGGCCGTTCACCTGGCTGGCATCGAAGTTGCCCTCGATGATCACTTTCAGGTGGGCGCGCGGGCTGTCGTCTGTCAGGGCCTGGCGACGTGCTCTGACGCCTTCGTTGAGCATGTTCATGATGTAACCCATCGTCGCTGCGATCAGGCCGTTCTTGTCCCGAAAGTAGTGACTGATGATGCCGTTCGACACACCGGCCAAACGGGCAATCAGCGCAATGCTGGCGTCCCCCAGTCCGACCTGATCGACCGCCTGCAACGTGGCTTCGATCAACTGCTGGCGGCGGATGGGTTGCATACCGACCTTGGGCATCTTGCTATCTCCTCAGGCCCTGCGAGCAGACGACAGGCGGCTGACTCGGCGAAGACCAGTCTATTTTGTTTTGATTGAACGTTCAATCAATAAAGAATAAGCTCTGCGACAATTTGTGCCATTGACACTCTTTCAAGAGGTCAATGAGGCACGGATTGACACCCCAGGAAATCGCGTAACCCCCTGAATACAAGGCGTTGACGGGCATGAGCGATGCGAAATGCAGATTCTGCCGTACGGCCGCTGGCCTGCGACAGGCCCTTGGAGCGGGCGGGGTGATCTGTGACGAATGCGCGCACCTCAACTGAGGCGTGGCATTTTCAGCAGGCCACCTGTCTGTTTTTTTGCAACGTTTCGATTCGGGATCACGGTTTCCAGGGTGCTTTTATAACACCTGATGCAGTGGGGATATTCCACCAATTGCTCGGGAAAGACTGATTAGCCTCCACAGCTGCACTGCCCGGAGCATTCGTGCAATGAGTTCTGCCTCACTTACCAAGCCCCCCGCCGAGAGGGTACGGGTCAACCGCGTGGTGTTCTTCACCTCCGCGCTGATGATCCTTGTTCTGACTGCCTTGCTTATCGCTGTACCCGAAACCGCCGGCCAGGTGCTGGGCATGGCCCAGAAATGGCTGACGCGCACCTTCGGCTGGTACTACATGCTGGTGATCTGCAGCTACCTGCTGTTCGTCGTCTACCTGGCCTTCTCCGACTACGGCAAGCTCAAGCTTGGCGGCAAGGACGACCAGCCCGACTTCAGTTACGGCGCCTGGGCCGGCATGCTGTTTTCCTCCGGTATCGGTATCTCGCTGCTGTATTTCGGCGCCTCCGAACCGCTGGACCACTACTTCAACCCACCGGAAGGTACCCCTGCCAGCCTCGAGGCTGCGCGCCAGGGCCTGCAGCTGACCTTCCTGCACTGGGGCCTGCACGGCTGGGCGATCTACGCCCTGGTCGGCCTGGCCGTGGGTTACTTCGCCTACCGCCACAACCAGCCACTGGCCCTGCGCTCGGCGCTGTACCCGCTGGTCGGTGAGCGCTGGGTCAAGGGCGCTGCGGGCAATGCCGTGGACATCTTCGGCATGTTCGTCACCCTGCTGGGGCTGGTCACCAACCTGGGGATCGGCTCGATGCAGGTGGCCTCGGGCCTGGAATATCTGTTCGGCATGGACCACACCAAGACCAACCTGCTGGTAGTGATCCTGGTCATGGCGGGCGTTGCGACCGTGGCAGCGGTTTCGGGTGTGGAAAACGGCATCCGCCGCCTGTCCAACCTGAACATCATGCTGTTCAGCGGCCTGCTGATCTTCGTCCTGCTGGGCGGCTCGACCCTGCACCTGCTCAACGGCTTCGTGCAGAACGTCGGCGACTACCTCAACGGCATCGTGCTGAAGACCTTCGACCTTTACGTATATGAAGGCGAGGCCGGTAAGTCCGAGCGCTGGCTGGGCCTGTGGACCGTGTTCTACTGGGCCTGGTGGATTTCCTGGGGCCCATTCGTCGGCATGTTCATTGCCCGTATCTCCAAGGGCCGTACCGTGCGCCAGCTGGTCAGCGGCGTGCTGCTGATCCCGTTGGGTTTCACCCTGGCCTGGCTGTCGATCTTCGGCAACACCGCGCTGGACCTGGTGATCAACCACGGTGCCGTGGAGCTTGGCAAGACAGCGCTTGAGCAGCCTTCGATGTCGATCTACCAGCTGCTGGAATATTTCCCTGCGGCCAAGATCGTGATTGGTGTGGCGGTATTCGTCGGCTTCGTGCTGTTCCTCACCCCGGCCGACTCTGGCGCGGTGATGATGGCCAACCTGTCGTGCAAAGGCGGCAAGGTCGACGAAGATGCCCCGCACTGGATGGTGGTGTTCTGGTCGGTGATCATCACCCTGGTCACTATCGGCCTGCTGTTCGCCGGTAACTTCGAAGCGATGCAGACCATGGTGGTGCTGGCGGGCTTGCCGTTCTCGGTGGTGCTGGTGCTGTTCATGTTCGGCCTGTACAAGGCCATGAAGCAGGACGTCGCCGTCGAAGGCGAGCGCGCCGAACTGGCTGCCCGTGGCCGCCGTGGTTTCAGCGAGCGCCTCAGCCAGCTGGACCTGCAGCCGACCCAGGCCGTGGTGCAGCGCTTCATGGACAAGCAGGTCAGCCCGGCGCTTAAAGAAGCTGCCGCGCAGTTGCAGACCCTTGGTTTCGAAGTGGAGACCCGTGTTGGCCAGTCGCGCAACATGATGGGCTTGCGGGTGATGATGGACGAGGGTAACCCGTTCGTTTACGAAGTGAGCCTGGACGGCTACATGGCCGCGCCGAGCGAAGCACCGGTGGAAGGCGAGCCGGAAGTGCGCCAGCGCTTCTACCGTGCCGAGGTGTACCTGCACGACGGCAGCCAGGAGTACGACCTGATGGGCTTTGCGCCGGAGCAGATCGTGCGTGATGTGTTGGACCAGTTCGAGAGCCACCGCCAGCTGTTGGGGCGCGTGTACAGCTGATTGGCTTTGGAAACAGGCCCTGTCCCAAGCAGGGCCTGTTTCGTGTCGCTACGTAATAAGTACCACCTGAACCACAAACCATTACGCAAGGCTTCCTGCTCTTTCATCAGGAGTGCCTACGCATGCCCGCTTCCCCCGCCCTTACGTTCGATTTCAACCGCGCAGCCGCAGTGCATTTCAGCGACCGACCCACCCTGCGCCAAGTCGTGAGCGAGCAGTTGCTCAAGGTGTTGCTGGTAGAACTGCCATGGCTGGCCTCGGTGCAGCCCGCCTTGTCTTCGGCAGATGCGTTGATGTTGGACAGCCCTGACCCCTCTACGGCCTACTGGACCACTCAGCCGCTCGTTGACCGGATATTGCAGGCCTTGCTGCAATCAAACACCGTAGACCTGGAACCTGTCGACGGGCGCCATTACAACCTTGGCCTCGTCGACCCCTACCGGTTCCCCGGCTCGGACAGTGCCTTCGACACCCGCAGCCTCACCGGGCTTACCGCCCCGCTCAATGCGTTGATCGAGCAGATCCCCGAGTCCTTTTGCCTGGCTCAACTCGGCTATTGGACGGGGATAGGTAACGCCGGGGTCAGTCGTGACCAATGGATCCAGTTGTTGTTGAAGACTGCCCTGCAACGCGGCCTGCCTTTGCAAGGACTGGACGCACAGGAGCAGGCCTGCATCCGTGGGCTGGTTCGCGGTAGCAGCGATCAGCCGTGGGTGAGCTTTGTGCAGGCCAGCCTCACCACGGGTAGTCACAGCTGGGACATCATGCTCTGCCATTTGCTGGTAACGGGTGAGTGGGATGAGCGGCAGGTGGTGATGTGGTGCTCTCCCTCTGGGAGCGTGCGCGGGTTTGAGTCGCTGGCCGCCTTTGCCGTGGCCCTGCGCGACGAACTGGCACTCAGCTATCAGTTCGATGAGATGTCGTGGCAGCAGTACCCGGTCGATGGCAATGTCTTCGCGCAGCAAGCGGCATTGCTGCTGGACACCATGTTCACCCAGGTCGACCGGGTACGCTACGGGCGCTTGGCGGATGTTGCGGCACTTGAACAACTGTTTGCTCAGCTGAGCGACCCGGCTCAGTGGTTCGCCAGCTACCCCAACGACACCGCGGCAGTGCCGCCGCCCCTTGGGGTGCGGGCAAGCTCTGGCAGTGACAGCTTTGCCTACCAAACCGCCTTGCAGCAGCTTGCCGCCATGCAACAGGACGCTGATGGCGTTGCTGCACTGGATGGCGTGCAGAGCCTGCAAACCTATACGTGGCAGCGGCTGGGCGAGCAGATACGGCTGAAGTACAGTGACGACACATCGCCCGACGATCTGATTCTTGAGTTCTCCGTGGCGCGTGGTGTACCAGGCGGGGCAGGGGCGGGAGCAGGTGGTGGCGAGCCTTTGGAAATCGCGGGACAAAGAAACCTGACCGAGTTCGCCATCGGCAATCTTGGGGCGCTCAAAGGTGCTGTGATTTCACGCCTGCGCCGTTCCAACGGCGAAGCCGCGCCCGCGTGGCTGGATGCAGACGCTGTCAATCAACTGGTCCGCGAGGTCGACATCGGCGGAACTTACCCGGCATATGTCGCTGCCCAGTTGAATGACCCTCAACAGCGCCCGCAGCGGGTGAAGCGCTTTGCCAGGGAGTGGCGCAGCAGCCTGTGGTTCAGCGCGCTGGGGGCCAAGCTCGATGCCAAGATCACCGATGTCGGTCTGCAGGCTGTGGTCGACTTCTGCGCCGGCCACCTTGATCCGCTATTGCCGCGCGTGGTCTTGATGCCGCTGGCATTCCGGCGCCAACCTGATTCCCGCTTGCATGACCCGGTGCGTGGCATGTACGTGCTGATTTGCGGAGAACCCGGGCGGGTACTGCTTTATCGCCCACTGTATAAACAGGACACGCTACGCGAATACGCAAACTTTGATGCATTGCTGGAGCACATCCAGCAGTCGCCGCTGTTGCAGGCCAGCATTCTTGAATGGATGGACCCTCAGGTTCGACACATTTACGATCACGGAGGGTTTCGCGAACCGCATGTCGGCAGCATTGGAACCGACCCCTACGACCTGCCCGAGCGCCCCGGGCCGCCCGTCATCCATGTGCAGTACTGGCTCAAAGACCTGGACGAACACCTCTATAACGCCAACCGCGACCTGCTGGTAGAGTTAGCAGACATGCAGTCCGAGTCCAACGTGGAAAGGCGCTGGGAAACACTGGCCCAGGGTGCCTGGCTGTTGTTCGATGTCGTGACGCTGGTGCTGCGTGGCCCTGTGGCAACAGTGGCGTGGCTGGCACAGCTGCTGGGCTCGCTGGAGCATGACCTGCAGGCCCTTGAGCAACAGGGCGAGTTTGGCCGTTCAGCAGCGGCCGCGGATTTGCTGTTGAACCTGGGCATGACCTTGCTGCACCTGCACCAGCCCAGCGCGCCAGCCGTAGCCGACGCAATGCCTGTGGACGCCTCGGCGTTCGAGGGGCCGGCTTCTCAGTACGGTACTTTTGCCGAAGTGTCAGTGCTGCCGAGCACGAAGCCTTCAGCCACCCTGGGTGAGCTGGCGGCATTGCCTGGGCGTCAGCTGGACCTGTCATGGCGCGGCAACCAGGGCTTCAACTGGATAGCACCCGCTCAGCGTCAGGCATTGCGGGCTATGCGCAGTAGCGTTTCGCTGCACGAGTCGGCGCTGTTAAGTACCGGTGAGGCCGCAGGCCTGTACCAGATCGACGGGCAGCTCTATGCCGCAATGGCAGGTGATGCTTACCCGGTGGAGCTGGTTGATGGTGGCGTACGCGTGATGGATGGCAATGGGGGCTATGGGCCGTGGCTAGTCTCTACGATGGACACTTGGCGTGTGGACCAGTCGCTGCGCCTGGCCGGGGGAATGAGAAGAGGGGGCGCGCGGGCGAAGCTTGTCGAGCGTTTTTTCAATCTGCAGCGCACCGCCGACGAGTTCACCCTGCGCACCAATGAGGCTTCAGATCAATTCACACAGCGCGCACTTGAGGTGACCGAGCTGCGGGGTAAGGTCGATAAGTTGCGTGTGCTTCGGGACGCGGAACAGGCCAGGCAATCGTCGCTCGAGGGCAATGATCTTCAGGATTCCGTGGCGCTTGTCGCCCGGTACGATGCACGTCTTGCCGAGTGGAACACGCAGATCCTTATCAAACGCGATGAATCAATACGCTTCCTGGAGTCGGCAGTGCTGGCGGATGAGCAGGTGCTGATGAACTATGGGATCTTGCAAGAACCCAAGTTCGCCACCCTGCGGCGTAGCGGCCTGGATCAGCATCTGCCAGCCGAAACATTGCGTGTTCAAAACTTCCTGATCCGTAACAACGAGTTCATCCTCAAGGATCTGTGGGACCTGGTCGACTACCCAGGCCTCGTTGAGTTGCAGGCGCAACTGGATGGCCGCCCAATCGGTCAGGTGCGTGAGACCTATGCGCAGTATCGTCAGAAGCTGGAACGAACCGTGGCTTTCCAGGACAGGATGCTCAAGGCTTCCGGCAACTTGGATGTGCTACTGGCCGACACGCCTGCGGAGCGCGTGATTGCGCTCAGCGAAACGAACGCCGTTACAGTTGCCCAGATGATCGCCAGACGCACCATCAGCACTGTACAGCTGCGCTTTCATCAGGCACTGAATCTGGCGGACATGGCTTTGCATCTCGATACTCCCGTGGGCCAGCACCGCATCGCTCGGTACAGGGATGACTTGGCAGGGCTTGCCCTGCGCAACGCGGCAGGCGCCCACGGTGAGCTCGATTTTGCCAATCTGTCGGTGGAGGACCGTATCTCCATCCTTCAGGAAGCCTGGGACGAATATGCTGCCGCGCTGCTCAACTGCAAGCGTATCCGTGACGAAGGCGGTGAGCTGATCGAGGTCGACATGCTCGACCGCTACCGCCTCGAGCTGGAAAGGCTCAAGCTCGATGCAGGCACGCGTGTTGCCAATGCGATCCAGGAGCAAGAGGGTGGCGGTATGGTGCCAAGGCGTGTTGCCTATGCCGTAACGAACGAGCGCCAGCATGTGGTGCGCAACAGCGAAGGGCAGATTTTGATCGGCACCGTACGGGAGTTGGAGGGTCAACAGCTGCTCGAAGTGCGTGATTCGTTCGACAGTACGGTGTTGGCCACCTTCGATTGGCGTGATGGGGAATGGCATGAGCGCCTGACGGAGGAGCCGCAGCCCCCGGCCGAGCCTGAGGATGCGCCCACTGATGCCGCCATGCATGTGCAAGGCTTGCTGGATGAAAACGACGTGCTCATCAGCAAGGCCGCAGAATACGTCGAGAACGATATCAAAGCTGCGCTGCTCACGCGGTTGTTCGACCGGCAAATGAAAAAGCTCAGTGGCGAGGCTGCCAGGCTCATCGGTGAAAACGCCAACCCCGCCCTGATTAGAAGCGTGGAAGCTGCCGCGGACAGGCTGCGCACGGAAAAACAGCTCAAGCTGATAACGTTGTACACCAAAACCAGCTACCCGACCGCCGAAGCCCTGCGATTTCTGCATGGGCAGCAACTGCTCAAGGTGGTTTACGCGGGGCCTAGGCAGGTCATGAGAAACGGCACCACTTTCGACGAGTACCACATCCAGCGCCTCACGCAGCCTGGGGACAATTCAGGGCGGCCGATATGGGTGGCGCACTTCCACATGCCGTCGGCCGACGCTTTGGCCCGGGAGTTCACCGTGGGGCATCTGAAAACCTGGAGCCAACGACGTCAGAGCAGTCAGCCAGGCAGTAACGTGAGGGTTCACCGAGGCAAGCTGACGCTTGAGCAAGCCAACGGCATCATCCCGTTCGACTGATACGCTCAGCGGTTGCTGTAGCGGCCATGCTTGCCATGGGCGGGCATGGCCTGGTTGCCACGTTCGGCAATCATCTGCGAAAGGCTGATTAGCACAATCCCTTCTGCTTTCAGCTGCGGGAGCGCACGCTCCAGCACCTGCAGCGTTTGAGGGTAGGGGTGTCCGATCAACACGGCCGACCCCTGCCGTCGCGCCAACTCTACACCTTGGCGCAACTGCCGGTTGATGGCCTCTACCGTTCGCTCGTCGTCCAGGAAAATGTCACGCGAGACGTGCGCCAGGCCCGCAGCCTGAGCCTGTGCCGCTGCCACAGTAGCCGCGCTGGTGCGGCTGTCGACGAAGAACAGATGCCGACGCTGCAGTTCGCCCATCAGCCAGGTCATGGCTTCGCGCTGCGAGGTCATGCGGCTGCCCATGTGGTTATTGATGCCGGCTGCGTACGGCACTTTGGCAAGGGCAGCTTCAAGGCGGCTTGCCAGCTCTGGCAGCGGTAGTTCGGGGTGCCAGGCGTAGGGCCCGGTGGCCGGGTCCATGGGCATGTGCAGGATCACCGTCTTACCAGCCTTGTGCGCCTGGCGGGCAAAGTCGGTGGCATGTGGAGTGTCGGGCATGATCGCCATGGTCACCGGCCCGGGCAGGGCGAGCGTGCGGTTGTCACGCTCGGTGCTCTGGCCCAGGTCGTCGATGATGATGCTCAGGTAGGCCTTGTCGGCCGGCGCCGCTTGCGCGACCCCGGCCATCAGGCAGAACAGCAGACACAGCAGATAACGCATGGGGTGGATCAGTCGCCCTTGGTGATGTTCAGGCCCTTGAGCAGGCTCAGCGCCTGGCTCAGCTGGTAGTCACTGTCCTGCGGGCGTTCTTGGCGCTTGCTGCTACCGGTCGGGCGATCGGCGCCGCCGTTGCCGTTGCCCAGGTGGCCCTGCAGGTCCGCTTCCTTGAAGGTGTCGTTGTCGCTGGCGTCTGCGGTCAGCTTGGCCGGGCGTACTTCGATGTCCGGGACGATGCCCTGTGCCTGGATCGAGCGGCCGTTGGGGGTGTAGTACAGCGCGGTGGTAAGCTTCAGCGCACGGTCGTTGGCCAGAGGCAGCACGGTCTGTACCGAGCCCTTGCCGAAGCTATCGGTACCCATCAGCACGCCGCGTTTGTGGTCTTGCAGGGCTCCGGCGACGATTTCCGAGGCCGAGGCGCTGCCGCCGTTGATCAGCACAACCAACGGTACGCCTTCGCTGGCGTCGGCCGGGTCGGCGGAGAAGCGTAGCTCGGAGTTGGCGATGCGGCCCTTGGTGTAGACGATCAGGCCCTTGGTCAGGAAGTGGTCGGCCACTTCCACTGCTGCCTGCAGTACGCCACCGGGGTTGTTGCGCAGGTCAAGGATCACCCCGCGCAGCTTCTTGCCGTTGTCCTTGCGCAGCTTGGCCAGGGCTTTGCCGACTTCGTCACCGGTCTTGACCTGGAACTGGGTGATGCGAATGTAGCCATAGCCGCTTTCCAGCAGCTGGCTCTTCACGCTCTTGACCTGGATCACCGCGCGGGCGAGGGTCACGTCGAACGGATTGCCACCGTCGCGCACCAGTGTCAGGGTGATCTTCTCGCCTATCTTGCCGCGCATCTTGTCGACCGCTTCGGTCATGGTCTGGCCACGGGTCGGGGCGCCGTTGATCTTGACGATCAGGTCGCCGGCTTGCACGCCGGCACGCGAGGCCGGGGTGTCGTCGATCGGCGACACCACCTTGATGTTGCCGTCCTCCTGGCCCACTTCGATACCGAGGCCGCCGAATTCGCCGCTGGTGCTTTCCTGCAGCTCCTGGAAGTCCTCAGGGCCGAGGTAGGCCGAGTGCGGGTCAAGGTTGCTGAGCATGCCCTTGATGGCGTTTTCCAGCAGGGTCTTGTCGTCCACAGGTTCGACGTAGGCGGCCTTGATGCGATCCATGACCTCGGCAAAGGTACGTAGCTCTTCCAGCGGCAATGGCGCCTTGGCGGTCACTTCGGTGGCTGGCACTGCGGCAGCCTTGGCTGGCGACGCTTTCGCCGGCTCCGCGGCACTGGCCAGGGGCGCACCGATCGCCAGAGCGATGGTCAGGGCCAGCTGGGTAAGGCGAGGCGAGTGCAGCATGTCGAACGAACTCCTGATCCTGTAAGCGCTCCCTGCGGAGCATCGGTGCAGCGCCTGGTGCTACACCGTATGTAATGTGTCAGCCGCGGCACCACTGCGAAGGGTCGGTAGGCCGGCCCTGCTGGCGGATGGCGAAATACAAGCCTGCACTGTCCTGGCCACCGCTGTCGCCAACGGTGGAAATGGCTTCGCCGGCCTTGACGATGTCGCCGGCACTCTTGAGCAGGCTCTGGTTGTGGCCGTACAGGCTCAGGTAACCATTACCATGGTCGAGAATGACCAGAAGTCCAGCGCCACGCAACCAATCGGCAAACACCACGCGCCCGCCGTGCACCGCATGTACCTGGGTGCCAGGGCTGGCGCTGATCATCACGCCATCCCACTTGGCCCGGACATCATTGCCGCGTGCATCACCGAAGCGTGCCAGCAATCGACCATTGACCGGCCAGGGAAGTTTTCCCCGCGCGGCAGAAAATGCACCGCCGTAGCTGGCTCCGTCACTGGAAACCAGCGGGCCGAGGGTGGTGCGGGCCTTTTTCGGCGGCTCGGCTTCTTCTTTGTCCGCACGGGCGGCCAGGGCCTCTTGCTGGCGGCGCTTCTCGGCTTCCTGCTGGGCGAGCAGGGCTTTCTTGCGCGCTTCTTCGGCTTCGCGGGCCTGGCGGGCCAGGGTTTCCTCGATGGTCTTGAGCACCTTGGCCAGGTCGGCCTGGTCCTGTTGGCGGGCCTGCAGCTTCTGGTCGCCGTCTTTTACGTCGCTGTTGAGCTTGGCCAGTACCTGCTGGCGCTTGCTGCGCTCGGTGTCCAGCGCCTGGCGGCGGGTGTCGAGGTCGGTGCGCTGGGCCAGCAGCTGTTCCTGCTGGCGGGAAATGTCCTGCTCGACATTGGCCAGCTGGCGTAGCGTCTCGTTGAACGCCTTGAGCTGTTCGAGGCGCGCTTTGCTCAGGTAGTCGTAATAGGACAGGGTGCGAGCGAATTTCTCTGGGTTCTGCTGGTTGAGCAGCAGCTTGAGGTATTCCTCGCGGCCGTTGTTCTGGTAGGCCGAACGGGCCTGGATGGCAATCAGTCGTTGTTGTTCAACGCGGGCGCTCTGGAGTTTTTTTTTCTCGGTATCAAGGCGCTCCAGCTCGCCCTCGGTCTTTTTTAGTTCTTGTTGCAGGGCCTCCACCTGCTTCTCCAGGTTACCGATGTCGGTCTCGGTGGCCTTGAGGTCTTTTTGCACGCCGGCTTTTTCTTCCTGGAGCTTGCCCAGCGTCTTCTTGAGCTCGGCAATGTCCTGGCGGGTGGCTTCCAGTTGCTGCTGGGTCTGTGCGCGCTCATCGGCAAAGGCCGGGCTGAGCAGGCAGGACAGGGCTAAAGGGATCAGGGCGCGTAGCATGGGGTTTGGCGTACCAAGGATGGAGACTGGCCTAGTATGCCCGTGCGGGCAGGCAAAAAAAACGCCTCGCTGCCGGGGCAGCGAGGCGTTGGTCCGGAATTCATGTGCAAAGGGCCTGCAAAGTGGCCCCGGCACACCGAATCAGGCGTCTACCAAGATCGAGGTGCCGGTCATTTCTGCCGGTTTTTCCAGACCCAGCAGCTTCAGCATGGTCGGCGCCACATCAGCCAGCACGCCGCCTTCGCGGACTTTCACTTTGCGCTTGCCGACATAGATGAACGGCACCGGCTCGCTGGTATGCGCCGTGTGCGCCTGGCCGGTGCACGCGTCTTCCATCTGCTCGACGTTGCCGTGGTCTGCGGTAATCAATGCTTCGCCATCGACCTTCTCCAGCGCCTCGACGATGCGCCCGACACAGGTATCGAGGGCTTCGACTGCTTTTACTGCAGCCTCGAATACGCCGGTATGGCCGACCATGTCGCCGTTGGCGTAGTTGACCACGATCACGTCAAAACGCTGCTGCTCGATAGCTTCGACGATGCGGTCGGTCACTTCAGGTGCGTTCATCTCAGGCTGCAGGTCGTAGGTGGCAACCTTCGGCGACGGGATCAGGATGCGCTCTTCGCCTTCGAACGGCTCTTCGCGGCCACCGGAGAAGAAGAACGTGACGTGCGCGTACTTTTCGGTTTCGGCGATGCGCAGCTGGGTCTTGCCGTTCTTCGCCAGGTACTCGCCGAGCACGTTGTTCAGGCTGGACGGGGCGAAGGCTGCAGGCGCTGCGATTTTAGCCGAGTACTGGGTCAGGCCGATGTAGGCCGCCATTTTCGGCTGGCGTGCACGCGGGAATTCGTTGAAGTCCGGCTCCACGAAGGCACGTGAAAGCTCGCGGGCGCGGTCGGCGCGGAAGTTCATGAAGATCACGGCATCGCCGTCCTCGACCTTGACCGCCTCGCCAATGCGCGTGGCCTTGACGAATTCATCGTTCTCGTCGCGGGCGTAGGCTGCTTCCAGGCCGGCCAGTGCGGTGTCGGCGGTGTAATCGGCAACGCTGTCGACGATCAGGTTGTAGGCGGCGCTGACGCGGTCCCAGCGGTTGTCGCGGTCCATCGCGAAGTAGCGGCCGATCAGGCTGGCGATGCGGCCCTTGCCGAGTTTGGCGAAGGTCGCGTCGAGCAGTTCGATCGACGATTGCGCACTGCGAGGCGGGGTGTCACGGCCGTCGAGGAATGCGTGCAGGTAGATCTTTTCGGCCCCACGCTGGGCGGCCAGCTCGGCCATGGCGATCAGGTGGTCCTGATGGCTGTGCACGCCACCGTCGGACAGCAGGCCGAGGATGTGCACGGCCTTGCCGGCGCCCACTGCCTTGTCCACTGCGCCGGTGAGCACCGGGTTCTCGAAGAACTCGCCATCACGGATGGCCTTGGTCACCCGGGTGAAGTCCTGATAGACGACGCGCCCGGCGCCGAGGTTCATGTGGCCGACTTCGGAGTTGCCCATCTGCCCGTCCGGCAGGCCGACATCCATCCCGGAGCCGGAAATCAGGCCATGCGGCTGGGTGGCGCGCAGGCGGTCATAGACCGGCGTGTTGGCGGCGAAGATGGCGTTGTATTCGGGGCTTTCGCTGTGGCCGAATCCATCCAGGATGATCAGCACCAGGGGTTTGGGCGTACTCGTCATCAATCAAACTCACGGTTGTTCAAAGATGATAAAGACACGCATTTTAGGGCAAATGCGCCATCAGGGGCTAATAATCGTCCGGTTGCCCGACCGACGC
The DNA here is from genome assembly GCF_003269045.1 of Pseudomonas sp. URMO17WK12:I7. Taxonomy (NCBI): domain Bacteria; kingdom Pseudomonadati; phylum Pseudomonadota; class Gammaproteobacteria; order Pseudomonadales; family Pseudomonadaceae; genus Pseudomonas; species Pseudomonas sp. URMO17WK12:I7. The sequence goes on from NZ_QLTL01000010.1 coordinate 218,606, forward strand.
GGGCAACCCGGCAACATGAAGGTACCTTTACCACCGACCCTTCGGGCTTTGGTGGTACTGGGGGGCTGTGTATACTGGCCGGCATTTTCAATCGCCTGGAACACCGCTGATGGTTGCTCACCTGATTCAATTCGCGACAGATCACTACATCCTGGTGGCGATCTTCGTGGTTCTGCTGGTCGCACTGCTCGTCAATGAACTGCGCCGTGGCGGCCAGAGCCTGAGCAACGGCCAGTTGACCGCGCTGGTCAATGCCGACAAGGCGCTGGTCATCGACATTCGTACGTCCAAGGAATATTCCGCCGGCCACATCGTCGGTGCGCTTAACATTCCGCAGGACAAAGTGGCCAACCGCATGGCCGAGCTCGAGAAGCACAAAGAGAAGACCCTGATCGTGGTCGACGCGATGGGCCAGCAGTCCGGCGCGGTCTGCGGCGAGCTGATCAAGGCTGGTTACACCGCCGCCAAACTGAGCGGTGGCGTTTCCAGCTGGAAAGCCGATAACCTGCCCTTGGTGAAGTGATATGAAGCCTGTCATCGTCTATTCCAGCGACTACTGCCCCTACTGCATGCGCGCCAAGTACTTGCTCGAGAGCAAAGGCGTGGCCTTCGAGGAAATCAAGGTCGACGGCAAACCGCAGGTTCGTGCCGAAATGAGCCAGAAGGCCGGCCGTACTTCGGTGCCGCAGATCTGGATCGGCAGCACCCACGTCGGTGGATGCGATGACCTCTATGCCCTGGAGCGCGCCGGCAAGCTCGACGCGCTGCTGGCGGCCTGATTTGCACTGCATTCAAAAACATTAGGATAAGGATCTGCCATGACTGACCAACAGACCAACGGCGCTGCTGCAGAAGACAACAGCCCGCAGTTCTCCATGCAGCGCATCTATGTGCGTGACCTGTCGTTCGAAGCCCCGAAAAGCCCGCAGATCTTCCGTCAGACCTGGGAGCCGAGCGTTGCCCTGGACCTGAACACCAAGCAGAAGGCCCTGGAAGGCGACTTCCATGAAGTGGTGCTGACCCTGTCGGTGACCGTCAAGAACGGCGACGAAGTAGCCTTCATCGCTGAAGTTCAGCAGGCGGGTATTTTCCTGATCAAGAACCTCGACGCTTCTTCGATGAGCCACACCCTCGGCGCGTTCTGCCCGAACATTCTGTTCCCGTATGCCCGCGAGACCCTGGACAGCCTGGTGACCCGTGGTTCGTTCCCGGCCCTGATGCTGTCGCCGGTCAACTTCGACGCCCTGTACGCGCAAGAAATGCAGCGCATGCAGGAAGCTGGCGAAGCACCGACCGTGCAGTAATTCTGCCGGCAACAAAAAAGCGCCTCTCGGGGCGCTTTTTTGTTGCCTGTACTGCCGCGAACAGGCCGGTACAGGCTAACGATCAGCTCCCGGCAAACCCGTTCTGCCGCCAGGCCTCATACACCGTGACCGCCACGGTGTTCGACAGGTTCAGGCTGCGGCACCCCGGCCGCATCGGTAGGCGCAAGCGCTGCTCGGCCGGCAGGCTGTCCAGCACTTCAGCCGGCAGGCCTCGGCTCTCCGGCCCGAACAGGAACGCGTCACCGGGTTGATAAGCCACGTCGTGGAACGGATGCGAGCCCTTGGTGGTGAAGGCGAACAGGCGTGGGTTGCCCAGGCTCTCCAGGCATCCGGCCAGGCTTTCGTGGCGCTTGAGCGTGGCATACTCGTGGTAATCCAGCCCCGCACGGCGCAGGCGCTTGTCGTCCAGTTCGAAGCTGATCGGCTCGATCAGGTGCAGGGCGCAACCGCTGTTGGCGCAGAGGCGGATGATGTTGCCGGTATTCGGCGGAATTTCTGGTTGAAAAAGGATGACGTGAAACATGCACGGCTCCAAACGTGAAGATGACGAGCATTCTACCCCCGAACCCGACCTGCGTTCGAAGGCCTGGCCGCGCATGCTGCTTTCCCTGGCGCTGTTCGGCGTGCTGGTGGGGCTGATGATCGGCCGTCTGACTGCCCCGGATGAGCGTGTACTGGAGCAGGTCGAGGTCGTGCAAGATGGCTTGGACCTGTGGTTCAACGAAGAGCCCAGGCTGCATGGCGAAAACGTCGAGGGGACCGTGGCCGTGCTGTTCGAAGCTGAGGGCAAGGCGCAGCGTGGCCAGTTGGACCTGCAGGGCAAGCCGGTCGGTTGGCGTTTGCAGAAGAGCGACAAGGGGCTGTTGCTGACGGTGATCGCCGCGCGCCCCCTGCACGGTGAATGGGCCGGTGCAGAGGACGCTGGGCGTTGGCGGGTGCAGGTGAAGCTGCACGAATAAAAGAGGGGATATCCCGGCCTGCCTGTACCGAGGTCCCCAAAAGGGGTTACAGCGAATTAAAGGGGGGATGGCCCGGCCTGCCTGTACCGAGGTCCCCAAAACTGGCGTTACTGCGAATAAAAGAGGGGTCACCCGGCCTGCCTGTACCAGGGCCCCCGAAACTGGGTATGTATTAGCTATTGCAGGGGGCGTGCCAGTTTTTAAAAGCCCGCGAATACTGGGCTTTCAGGGTGATTTGGCCGTATTTTGAGGTGATTTGTGCCTTGGGGAGGTGCATCGGGCACAGGATCGGTGCATGGGAAGGCTGAAATGGCTGGGACCGCTTTGCGGCCCTTTCGCGACACAAGGCCGCTCCTACAGGGGATCGCGGTCTCTTGTAGGAGCGGCCTTGCGTCGCGAAAGGGCTGCTTAGCAGCCCCAGGGATCTTGCAGGTGAGCAGCTAGATCAGTGGTCCTCACCCTCGTCTTCATCCCCGCCGTCCACGTTCATCCCCAGCTCCTTGATCTTGCGGGTCAGGGTATTGCGCCCCCAGCCCAGCAACACCGCCGCATCACGCCGCCGCCCGGCGGTGTGCTTGAGCGCGGTTTCGATCATGATCCGTTCAAAGCTGGGCACCGCACTGTCGAGCAGGTTCGACTGCCCGCGTGCCAAGGCCTGGTCCGCCCATTGGCGCAGTGCCTGTTCCCAGTTGGTCACCGGCGCTGCGTCCTGCGGCAGGTTCAGCAGCTCCGGCGGCAGGTCGCCGATCAGCACTTCGCGGCTGGAGGCCATCACGGTGATCCAGCGGCAGGTGTTCTCCAGCTGACGCACGTTGCCTGGCCACGGCAGGTTGCGGATGAATTCTTCGGTTTCAGGCTTGAGCAACTTCGGTTCGACGGCCAGTTCCTGCGCGGCACGCCCGAGGAAGTGACGGGCCAGCGCCGGGATGTCTTCGCGGCGGTCGGCCAGGCGTGGGATATGGATGCGGATCACGTTCAGGCGATGGAACAAGTCCTCACGGAACTTGCCGGCTGTTACCAGCGACTCCAGGTTCTGGTGGGTCGCCGCGATGATACGTACATCGACCTTCACCGGCACATGGCCGCCAACGCGATAGAATTCGCCATCGGCCAGCACCCGCAGCAGGCGGGTCTGGGTGTCGGCCGGCATGTCGCCGATCTCGTCGAGGAACAAGGTGCCACCGTCCGCCTGTTCGAAGCGGCCGCGGCGCAGGTTGGCCGCACCGGTAAAGGCGCCTTTCTCGTGGCCGAACAGCTCGGACTCCATCAGGTCCTTCGGAATGGCCGCCATGTTCAGGGCGATGAACGGTGATGCGGCGCGTGGGCTGTGGCGGTGCAGGGCGTGCGCCACCAGCTCTTTGCCGGTACCGGACTCGCCGTTGATCAGCACGGTGATGTTGGAATGGCTCAGGCGGCCGATGGCGCGGAAGACTTCCTGCATCGCCGGCGCTTCGCCGATGATTTCCGGGGTGCGGGCCAGCACCTGCGGGACATCAAGGCCTTGCTGTTCCTGGGCGTGCTGATTGGCACGTTTGACCAGCGACACCGCTTCGTCGACGTCGAACGGCTTGGGCAGGTACTCGAAGGCGCCGCCCTGGTAGGAAGCCACGGCGCTGTCCAGGTCGGAATGGGCGGTCATGATGATGACCGGCAGACGCGGGTGCTGCTCGCGGATTTGCGCCAGCAGGTCGAGGCCGCTGGCACCGGGCATGCGAATGTCGGAAATGATCACATCCGGCTGCTGGCGAGCCAGGCGGCCCATGACACCATCGGCGCTGTCGAAGCTCTGGGTGGTCATGCCTTCCTGTTGCAGGGCTTTTTCCAGGACCCAGCGGATGGAGCGATCATCATCGACGATCCATACGGTTTCACTTCGGCTCATGAGGCGGTGGCTCCTTGTTCCAGGGGCAGGAAGATCGAGAAGGCGGTATGCCCTGCGTGGCTTTCACACTCGATCAGGCCCTGGTGCTGGCTGATGATGGTCTGGGTAATGGCCAGGCCGAGCCCGGTACCGTCCGGGCGCCCGCTGACCATGGGATAGAAAAGCGTGTCCTGCAGTTCCGCGGGGATGCCCGGGCCGTTGTCGATGATCTCGATACGTGCAGCCAGGCGATGGCGCACATGCCCGATGGTGAACTGGCGTACCGCGCGGCTGCGCAGGGTGATGCGGCCAAGGCGCAGCTCGTTCTGCGAGCTGATCGCCTGCATCGCATTGCGCACGATGTTGAGCACGGCCTGGATCATTTGCTCGCGATCGATCAGTACGTCGGGCAGGCTAGGGTCGTAGTCGCGCACCAAAGTGATGCAACCTTGGCTTTCTGCCTCGACCAGGCTGCAGACCCGCTCCAGCACTTCGTGAATGTTGGTCATGGCCAGCGAAGGCAGTTTGTTCGAGCCGAGCATGCGGTCGACCAGGTTACGCAGGCGGTCGGCTTCCTCGATGATCACGTTGGTATAGTCGCGCAGCCCCTCTTCGGGCAGTTCGCGGGCCAGCAGCTGTGCTGCGCCACGGATGCCGCCAAGCGGGTTTTTGATCTCGTGGGCCAGGCCACGCACCAGCATCTTGGTGGTTTCCTGCTTGCTCAGCTGGGCTTCTTCCTTGGTGATGCGCAACAGACGATCGCGCGGGTGCACTTCCAGCAGCAGCAGGGTATTGCCTTGGTGCAGGATTGGCGTCACTGCATAGTCGACGGTGATGGTCTGCCCGGTCAGCGAGGTCAGTTGTGCTTCACGCTTGGTAAATGGGTGCGCCTGTTCCACGGCCTGGCGTAGCGAGTTAAGCGCCTCGGTCGATTCGGTGAACAGCTCACTGATGAACTGGCCATGACTGCGCTGGCCGCTGACGGCCAGGAGCATCTCCGCCGCCGGGTTCATGTATTCCAGGCGCAGCTCGGCGTTGAGCAGCAGCGTGGCGGTGGTCAGGTTGTCCAGAAGCAGACGGTGCTGTGCATCGCTGATGGTCATAAGGCGTCGGTGACCTCTTTTGGCGCTTGTCAGGCATGGCGCGGCCATGGCCGGGCGCGCGGTGGATCCGCTGGTGCCAGTCTCTTCCCAAGAAACTGCAAGAAACAAACCAAGGCTCCGAAAAGAAGCGGATTTTGCTGATAAAGGCCTGAATATGCGCAGATTCGGACCAGAATGCCCTGATTTATCGATGCTTGTGACCTCTTTTGGGCTGCACTTAAGGGCGCCAGTCCTTCGGGTGCACCAATATAGAGCATAGAGACTTCAGGATTTATCGCACAGTTGGCCGGTCGCGCGAATCAGCGCTCGCTGGGTCAGGTGGTCCACAGGTCGGTTGGCTACGGCATTCGCCACCATGGTGGTGCAGTGTTGCGGTTTCTGTTGTTCAAAATCGGCCAGTTGCTTGAGCAGCAAAGTCTGCAGCTGATCAAGCTGGGGGCGGATCTCCTGCTGCAGGTCGCTGCGTGGCGTGTCTGGTGCTGTGCCCAGGCGATGCCAATGGAAAAGCATTGTGTACTGCACCAGCTTGTTGGCCTCGATCTGGTCGGCGAAGAACGCCTCGGCGCGTTCCGGGGCCAGGCCATGGGCGGGTGCGGCCGCACGAACATTCGACAGCACCTGCTGTTCACGCGGGCTGGCCTGGACCGGTTGGTGCTTGTCCCACTTGTGCAAGGCGACAGCTTGCGCCAAGTCCAGGCGGCGCTCGATGGTCTCAAGCAGCGGGCCGAGGGCAGGGTGGTTGGGTTCTGATGCCGCGCAGCCGGTCAGAGCAAGGGCGGCGGCTGCAACGATGGGTAACGGGCGCATGATGAACCTCCGTGAAGTGAAGGTCCGAGTGTGCTGAAGCTGGCGCGTCACGTGGGTAGGAGCCTTCCGAAGTTACTGAAGGCAGAAACAGAAACGGCCTCCCGAAGGAGGCCGTCTTGATCAGGTCATCGACGCGAGGCGCCGATCAGATCAGCAGCTGTAGTACAGCTCGTATTCCAGCGGGTGCACGAAGGTGCGGACCTTGATTTCTTCTTCGCTCTTCAGCTCGATGAAGGCATCGATGAAGTCGTCGGAGAACACGCCGCCCTTGGTCAGGAACGCACGGCCTTTATCCAGCTCTTCCAGCGCTTCTTTCAGGCTGCCGCACACTTGCGGGATGTCCTTGGCTTCTTCTGGCGGCAGGTCGTACAGGTTCTTGTCCGCAGCATCGCCTGGGTGGATCTTGTTCTGGATACCGTCCAGGCCAGCCATCAGCAGGGCCGCGAAGGCCAGGTACGGGTTGGCCGATGGGTCCGGGAAGCGCGCTTCGATACGACGGGCTTTAGGGCTGCCGACGTATGGAATACGGATCGAGGCGGAACGGTTACGAGCCGAGTAGGCCAGCATTACCGGGGCTTCGAAGCCTGGAACCAGACGCTTGTACGAGTTGGTCGACGGGTTGGTGAAGCCGTTCAGGGCCTTACCGTGCTTGATGATACCGCCGATGAAGTACAGGGCGGTTTCGGACAGGCCGGCATAACCTTCACCGGAGAAGGTGTTCTTGCCTTCTTTCCAGATCGACATGTGTACGTGCATGCCCGAGCCGTTGTCGCCGTACAGTGGCTTCGGCATGAAGGTGGCGGTACGGCCGTAAGCGTCGGCAACGTTGTGCACGACGTACTTCAGGGCCTGTACTTCGTCAGCTTTCTTCACCAGGGTGTTGAACTTGACGCCGATTTCGTTCTGGCCGGCAGTCGCCACTTCGTGGTGGTGAACTTCAACGGTCTGGCCCATTTCTTCCAGAGCGTTGCACATGGCGGTACGGATTTCGTGGTCGTGGTCGAACGGCGGAACCGGGAAGTAGCCGCCTTTCACGCCTGGACGGTGGCCTTTGTTGCCGCCTTCCACGTCAGCGTCAGACATCCACGAGCCTTGCTCGGAGAAGATCTTGAACATCGAACCGGAGATGTCCGACTTGAACTTCACTTCGTCGAAGATGAAGAACTCAGGCTCTGGGCCTGCGAAGACGGTGTCACCGATGCCGGTGCTCTTCAGGTACTCTTCGGCGCGCTTGGCGATCGCACGTGGGTCGCGATCGTAGCCCTGCATGCTCGACGGGTCGACGATGTCGCAAGTGATGATCAGGGTTGGTTCTTCGGTGAACGGGTCCAGAACGGCGGTCTCGTCGACCGGCATCAGGATCATGTCGGAAGCTTCGATGCCTTTCCAGCCAGGGATGGAGGAACCGTCGAACATCTTGCCGACTTCGAAGAAGTCTTCGTCCAGGCCATCACGCGCCGGCATGGTCACGTGATGCTGTACGCCCTTGGTGTCCGTGAAACGCAGATCAATCCACTTGACGTCATGATCTTTGATGAGTTGAACCGACTTCGACATGTTGTCCTCCGGAGGGTCTAGAGCGCGGTGGGCCGCTGCTCTGGAAAAAGGGTGTTGCCGGGCGCGGATAGTCGGCCAAGCTTACCTGCCTCACAAGGGAGCAAATTGCATGCCAGTGCCCGAAAATGGCGAGGGCGAGATAAAAAGGGGCGTTTGCGGGCATTTGGTGGGCCTGTAGCGGGAGAAAGCGCACCCTTAGGAGGCAAGTTTCGAGCGCGAAGCACCAAATTAGTGCATTTAGGGAGGGCTGTGCTTTCTTTGAGGGCCTCTTCGCGGGTAAACCCGCTCCCACGGGGTAAGGGTGAACCTGAGGGGGCGGGTTTATCCGCGAAAGCGCCGGCACAAGCGCCGCCAACCCCGCCTCCTGCACTTATCTGAAAGCTTCTGATCAAAAGTTGGTCAAAAGCTGAGCAATTTCCGATATAATTCGCGCCCCTCATTTTCGGCAGGCCCTGCGCGCGCTGTTAACCAATGAAACTTATCGTCAAAGTCTTCCCAGAAATCACCATCAAGAGCCGGCCGGTGCGCAAGCGTTTCATCCGCCAGCTCGGCAAGAACATCCGCAACGTGCTCAAGGATCTCGATCCGGAGCTCGCGGTCGATGGTGTCTGGGATAATCTCGAGGTGGTCACCCGCGTCGAGGACGAAAAGGTCCAGCGCGAGATGATCGAGCGCCTCACCTGCACCCCGGGTATCACCCATTTCCTGCAGGTCGAGGAGTACCCGCTGGGCGACTTCGACGACATCGTCGCCAAGTGCAAGCACCACTTCGGCCACCTGCTGGCCGGCAAGCGCTTCGCCGTGCGCTGCAAGCGCGGCGGCCACCACGACTTCACCTCGATGGACGTCGACCGCTACGTCGGCAGCCAGTTGCGCCAGCAGTGCGGTGCCACCGGCATCGACCTGAAGACGCCGGAAGTGCTGGTGCGCATCGAAATTCGTGACCAGCGCCTGTATGTGATCCACAACCAGCACAACGGCATCGGCGGCTACCCGCTGGGTGCCCTGGAGCAGACCCTGGTGCTGATGTCCGGTGGTTTCGACTCCACCGTGGCGGCCTATCAGATGATGCGCCGCGGCCTGATGACTCACTTCTGCTTCTTCAACCTCGGCGGCCGTGCCCACGAGCTGGGCGTGATGGAAGTCGCCCACTACCTGTGGAAAAAGTACGGCAGCAGCCAGCGCGTGCTGTTCATCAGCGTGCCATTCGAAGAAGTGGTTGGCGAGATCCTCAACAAGGTCGACAACAGCTACATGGGCGTGACCCTCAAGCGCATGATGCTGCGCGGCGCGGCGCACATGGCCGATCGCCTGCAGATCGACGCGCTGGTCACCGGCGAGGCGATTTCCCAGGTCTCCAGCCAGACCTTGCCGAACCTGTCGATCATCGACTCGGCCACCGACAAGCTGGTGCTGCGCCCGTTGCTGGCCAGCCACAAGCAGGACATCATCGACCAGGCCACCGAAATCGGCACCGCCGACTTCGCCAAGCACATGCCGGAATACTGCGGCGTGATCTCGGTGAACCCGACCACCCATGCCAAGCGTCACCGCATGGAGCACGAAGAAAAGCAGTTCGACATGGCCGTGCTGGAACGCGCCCTGGAGCGTGCCAAGTTCATCTCCATCGACCACGTGATCGACGAGCTGGGCAAGGACATCGAAGTCGAAGAAGTGGCCGAGGCGCTGCCAGGCCAGATCGTCATCGACATTCGTCACCCCGATGCCCAAGAAGACGCGCCTCTGGCGCTGGACGGTATCGAAGTCCAGGCCATGCCGTTCTACGCCATCAACAGCAAGTTCAAGCACCTGGACCCTACGCGCCAGTACTTGCTGTATTGCGACAAAGGTGTGATGAGCCGTTTGCACGCACACCACCTGCTCAGTGAGGGACATGCCAATGTGCGTGTTTATCGTCCGACATAAGACGCCAGGGCTGTATGGCGGCAGCATCCGCCATCGCCCTCCCGACCGCCGGGCCCGCTGAGCCTTAAACAGTACATATTGGCCGCCTACAATGGGCGGCAACCGAATCCTCTGATCGAGATACACTTGTGATCGAAAATCTGCGTAACATCGCCATCATCGCCCACGTTGACCATGGTAAAACCACCCTGGTCGACAAACTCCTGCGTCAGTCCGGCACTCTGGAGCGTAACGAGCTCAATGACGAGCGCGTCATGGACTCCAACGACCAGGAAAAAGAGCGCGGTATTACCATTCTGGCGAAAAACACCGCCATCAACTGGAACGGCTACCACATCAACATCGTCGACACCCCCGGCCACGCCGACTTCGGTGGCGAGGTTGAGCGTGTAATGTCGATGGTCGACTCCGTGCTGCTGCTGGTCGACGCCCAGGACGGCCCTATGCCGCAAACCCGCTTCGTGACCAAGAAGGCTTTCGAAGCCGGCCTGAAGCCCATCGTCGTGATCAACAAGGTTGACCGTCCGGGCGCGCGTCCTGACTGGGTTCTGGACCAGATCTTCGACCTGTTCGACAACCTCGGCGCTACCGACGAGCAGCTGGACTTCAAAGTCGTCTACGCCTCGGCCCTGAACGGCATTGCCGGTCTGGACCACACCGCCATGGGCGAAGACATGACCGCGCTGTACCAGTCGATCGTCGACAACGTACCAGCACCAGACGTTGACCGTGACGGCTCGTTCCAGATGCAGATCTCCGCACTGGACTACAACAGCTTCCTCGGCGTTATCGGTGTTGGTCGTATCGCCCGTGGCCGCGTCAAGCCGAACACCCCGGTTGTCGCCATCGACACCAACGGCAAGAAGCGCAACGGCCGTATCCTGAAGCTGATGGGTCACCACGGCCTGCACCGTGTAGACGTCGAAGAAGCCCAGGCTGGCGACATCGTCTGCATCAGCGGTTTCGACGAGCTGTTCATCTCCGACACCCTGTGCGCCCCGGATGCGGTAGAAGCGATGAAGCCGCTGACCGTTGACGAGCCGACCGTTTCGATGACCTTCCAGGTCAACGACTCGCCGTTCTGCGGCAAGGAAGGCAAGTTCGTCACCAGCCGTAACATCAAGGACCGTCTGGACAAAGAGCTGCTGTACAACGTTGCCCTGCGCGTTCAGGAAACCGATTCCCCTGACAAGTTCAAGGTATCGGGCCGTGGTGAGCTGCACCTGTCGGTACTGATCGAAACCATGCGCCGTGAAGGCTTCGAGATGGCCGTAGGTCGTCCTGAAGTAATCATCCGCGAAGTCGACGGCGTCAAGCAGGAACCGTTCGAGAACGTCACCATCGACATCCCTGAAGAATCCCAGGGCAAGGTCATGGAAGAAATGGGTCTGCGTAAAGGCGACCTGACCAACATGGTTCCGGATGGCAAGGGCCGTGTGCGCCTGGAGTACAACATTCCAGCCCGTGGTCTGATCGGTTTCCGTAACCAGTTCCTGACCCTGACCAACGGTGCAGGCATCCTGACCTCGATCTTCGATCGCTACGACACCATGAAGTCGGGCCAGATGTCCGGCCGTCTGAACGGCGTTCTGGTTTCGGTCGAAACCGGCAAGGCACTGACCTACTCGCTGGAAACCCTGCAGGCGCGCGGCAAGCTGTTCGTCGAGCACGGCCAGGAGATCTACAACGGTCAGATCATCGGCCTGAACAGCCGTGACAACGACCTGGGCGTGAACCCGACCAAAGGCAAGAAGCTCGATAACATGCGTGCTTCGGGCAAAGACGAAGTCATCGCCCTGGTACCGCCAGTTCGCCACACCCTCGAGCAGGCTCTGGAATTCATCCAGGACGACGAGCTGTGCGAAGTGACTCCGAAGTCGATCCGTCTGCGCAAGAAGATCCTGGACGAAGGCGAGCGTACCCGCGCTGCCAAGAAAGCCAAGAACTGAGTTAGCTCAGGCTGAATGAAAACGCCCCCGGTCGAAAGGCCGGGGGCGTTTTTGTTTGCCTGCAGAATGTGTACTGACTGTGCTGGCCTCTTCGCGGGTAAACCCGCTCCCACAGGTACTGCACAGGCATTGGTGATTGCGCAAACCCTGTGGGAGCGGGTTTACCAAGGCGTCGAACCGCCGCGAAGAGGCCGGAACAGGCTGATGATCAGCGGCCAACCACCTTGGGCTTGTAGGCGCAGTACCCCGGCCGCGGCCCGACCTTGGGGTGGTTGCGGCAGGTATCGGGGCGCTTGTCATAGATGGTGCACAGCCGGCTCTTGCGATCCAGGTACATGCAGTCATCGTTGCTCATCCGGGTCAGGGTGAAGATCCCCGACTTCTGGTTGAAGCGCTCGATGATGCCTTCCTTCTGCAGGCGCTTGGCCACGTTTTTGGGCGGTTCGTCTTTCTCGAACTCGTCCACCACGCCAATGCGGATCAGATCCTTGATCTTCACCTCCACCGGCAGGGTGCAACAGGTCGAATGGCAGCCATGGCACATGTTGCTGGTATAGCGCTGCCAGGTCTCCAGGCGGTCGACTTCGGCCGCGGCGATCAGGGTCGTTTTCATCGTTATGGGGGTGAATCACGGTCTTGGGGCGCGCGATCATACCGGAATTGTTCAATTTATGAACAACCTTTTGACCGAATGCGCAAAGGTTCATGAAAACCGCGAACACTGGCTGTCGCTCTTGGTCGAAGCGTCTAGGCTCAACACTCCCCCTCCGCTTTCGTCAACTTGCCCGAGGATGCCGCATGTCCCAGGAACCTAAAGCACGTGACGCCGAAGTCGCGGATTTTCGCGCTGCCGTACTGGATAAGCTGACCTACGCGGTCGGCAAGGACCCGGAGCATGCCTTCGACCACGACTGGTTCGAAGCCATCGCCCTGGCAGCACGCGATCACATGGTCGACCACTGGATGGACCATACCCGCCAGGCCTACCGACGTAGCCAGAAGCGGGTCTACTACCTTTCCCTGGAATTTCTGATTGGCCGGCTGCTCTATGACAGCCTGAGCAATCTCGGCTTGCTGGACGTCGCCCGCGAGGCACTGGAAGGCCTGAACGTCGACCTGGAGCGCATTCGCCTGCTCGAGCCGGATGCCGCACTGGGCAACGGCGGCCTGGGCCGCCTGGCGGCGTGCTTCATGGAGAGCATGTCGACGTTGGGTATTGCTGCCCACGGTTACGGTATCCGCTACGAGCACGGGCTGTTCCGTCAGGCCATGGTCGATGGCTGGCAGCAGGAGCAGACCGAGAACTGGCTGGACTTCGGCAACCCTTGGGAATTCGAGCGCGCCGAGGTGATCTACCCGATCAGCTTTGGTGGCAGCGTCGAAACGGTGCATGACGCCCACGGCAAGCAGCGTCAGGTGTGGTGGCCAGGTGAAACGGTGCGGGCGGTAGCCTATGACACGCCCGTGGTCGGCTGGCGCGGAGCCAGCGTCAATACCTTGCGCCTGTGGCGGGCTCGGGCGCTGGAAGAACTGCACCTGGAGCGCTTCAATGCCGGTGACCACCTCGGCGCGGTTGCCGAGGTCGCGCGGGCCGAGAGCATCTCGCGGGTGCTGTACCCGGCCGATAGCACCGAGGCGGGCCAGGAACTGCGCCTGCGTCAGGAATACTTCTTCGTTTCGGCCTCGCTGCAGGATCTGCTGCGCCGCCACCTGAACATGCACGAGAACCTGCTCAACCTGCCGGACGCTGCAGCCATCCAGCTCAATGACACTCACCCGTCAATCGCCGTTGCCGAGCTGATGCGCCTGCTGGTCGACCAGCACGAAATTCCGTGGGACACCGCGTGGGAGCTGACGGTCGGTACCCTGGCCTACACCAACCACACGCTGCTGCCCGAGGCCCTGGAAACCTGGCCGGTGGCGCTGATGGAGCGCATGCTGCCGCGGCACATGCAGATCATCTACCTGATCAATGCCTACCACATCGACAGCCTGCGCGCCAAAGGCCTGCACGACTTCGACGTGCTGCGGGCCGTGTCGTTGATCGAAGAGGACAACGGCCGCCGGGTACGCATGGGCAACCTGGCGTTTCTCGGTTCGCACAGCGTCAATGGTGTGTCGGCGTTGCACAGCAAACTGATGAAGAGCACGGTGTTCGCCGAGCTGCACAAGCTTTACCCGCAACGGATCAACAACAAGACCAACGGCATCACCTTCCGCCGCTGGCTGTACCAGTCCAACCCGCAGTTGACCGAGATGCTGGTCGAGGCGCTTGGGCCGGAGCTCAAGGACGACCCTGAGGGGCGCCTGGCCGGGCTGGTGCCGTTTGCCGACAAGGCCAGCTTCCGCAAACAGTTCGCCGCCCAGCGCCTGCACAGCAAGCGCGCCCTGGCCAGCATCATCCAGGACCGGATTGGTGTCACGGTCAACCCAGAGGCGCTGTTCGACGTGCAGGTCAAGCGCATTCACGAATACAAGCGCCAGCTGCTCAACCTGCTGCACACCGTGGCGCTGTACCAGGCGATGCGCAACGACCCTGGTACCAATTGGGTGCCGCGGGTGAAGATCTTCGCCGGCAAGGCGGCGGCCAGTTATCACCAGGCCAAGCTGATCATCAAGCTGGCCAACGATATCGCCAAGGTGGTGAACAACGACCCGACCGTGCGCGGCCTGCTCAAGGTCGTGTTCCTGCCCAACTACAACGTCAGCCTGGCCGAAAGCATCATCCCGGCAGCGGACCTGTCGGAGCAGATCTCCACGGCCGGTTACGAGGCGTCCGGCACCAGCAACATGAAGTTCGGCCTCAACGGCGCGCTGACCATCGGCACGCTCGATGGTGCCAACGTCGAGATGTGCGAACAGGTGGGGGCGGACAACATGTTCATCTTCGGCCTGACCGCGCAGCAGGTGGAGGCACGCAAGCGGGCCGGTGATTTCGGTGCCAGCGCCGCGATCGCCGCGTCGAATCGCTTGAGCGATGTGCTGCAGGCCATTCGCAGCGGGGTGTTCTCACCTGACGACCCTTCACGCTACGCCGGGTTGATCGACGGGCTGGTGGCCTACGACCGTTTCCTCGTTTGTGCCGATTTCGATGCCTACTGGGATGCCCAGCGGCGCGTCGAAGAGCTGTGGCACACGCCGCAGGAGTGGTGGCGCATGGCGGTGCTGAACACGGCGCGGATGGGCTGGTTCTCTTCGGACCGGACCATCCGTGAATATGCTACCGAGATCTGGAAGGCGCTGGACTGAGCCAGCCGCTTGCGCAATCGTTGTAGGAGCGGCCTTGCCGGGGCGCCGGCCCGGTCGGAAAGGGGTGCGAAGCGCCCCCATGATTTGTGCATCAAGCGGATATTGATGGGGCCGCTTTGCGGCCCTTTCGCGACACAAGGCCGCTCCTACAACGAACGCGAAGCATATGGGGCAACCGACCATTGGCCGGGCACTGGCTGAACTCAACGCCGGAAGTCGAGTCTCTTTGCTCGCTAGGCTGCAACTCTCCCTGTAAACTGCGGGGGTTTTTCTCCCCCAATCCTTTCGGAGCCATACATGTCCCGCGTTACCCTGAGTCGCTATCTGATTGAGCAGACCCGCAGCAACAATACCCCTGCCGATCTGCGCTTCCTGATCGAAGTGGTGGCGCGTGCGTGCAAGGAAATCAGCCATCACGTGTCCAAAGGCGCCCTCGGCGGCGTACTGGGCAGCATGGGCACTGAAAACGTGCAGGGCGAAGTCCAGAAGAAGCTGGACGTGATCTCCAACGACATCCTGCTCGAAGCCAACGAGTGGGGCGGCCACCTGGCCGGCATGGCGTCCGAAGAAATGGACAACGCCTACCAGATCCCGGGCAAATACCCGAAAGGCGCCTACCTGCTGGTCTTCGACCCGCTGGACGGCTCGTCGAACATCGACGTCAACGTTTCGGTCGGCACCATCTTCTCGGTACTGCGTTGCCCTAACCAGTACCTGAGCCAGAACGAAAGCCTGAACGAAGAAGCGTTCCTGCAGCCAGGTACCGAGCAGGTCGCCGCCGGTTACGCCATCTACGGCCCACAGACCATGCTGATCCTGACCCTGGGCAACGGCGTCAAGGGCTTTACCCTGGACCGCGAACTGGGCAGCTTCGTCCTGACCCACGAGAACATCCAGGTTCCGGCAACCACCGCCGAGTTCGCCATCAACATGTCCAACCAGCGTCACTGGGAAGCCCCGGTGCAGCGCTACGTGGGCGAACTGCTGGCCGGCGAGACCGGCCCGCTGAAGAAGAACTACAACATGCGCTGGATCGCCTCGATGGTGGCCGACGTGCACCGTATCCTGACCCGTGGCGGTCTGTTCATGTACCCGCGTGATGCCCGTGAGCCGAGCAAGCCGGGCAAGCTGCGCCTGATGTACGAAGCCAACCCGATGTCGTTCATCATTGAACAAGCCGGTGGCGCCTCCACAAACGGTTACGATCGCATCCTCGACATCAAGCCTGAAAGCCTGCACCAGCGCGTGTCGGTGATCCTCGGCTCGAAGGAAGAGGTCGAGCGCGTCACCGCCTACCACAAGGAGTAAGTCATGCTCGCACCTTGGCAGCCGTTGCTGGAGTGGTGGTTCGGTTGGGGCACCAGTCCCCAGGCCGTGGCTGACGAGAAGAGCACGCTGTGGTTCGGCAAGCATCACGATGCCGAAGCCCAGGCGCTGTTTGGCGACCTGGTCGAGCACGCCCTGGCGGGTGGGCTCGACGAGTGGCAGCAGAGCCCCCAGGGCTGGCTCGGCTTGCTGATCCTGCTGGACCAGCTGCCGCGCATGCTCTACCGCGACACGCCGCGCGCCTTCGAAGGTGATCGGCGTGCCCAGGTGGTTGCGATGCAGGGCCTGCAGAAGAACTGGGATTACCAGTTGCTGCCGATCCAGCGGGTGTTCGTGCTCTTGGTACTGGAGCATGCCGAGGTGCTGGACTGGCAGAACCTGTGTGTCGAGCGTTACCAGATGCTGCTAGCGGAGCAGCCGGAGGATAACCGGCGGTTGTTCGAAGGCTTCCTCGATTACGCCGAGCAGCACCAGCGGGTGATTACCCGGTTCGGGCGCTTCCCGCACCGAAACCTGGTGCTGGGGCGGCCGAGTACCAGTGAAGAGATGGACTTCCTGCTGGAGCCTGGTTCCCGGTTCTGACGCAAGGGCCTCTTCGCGGGTGAACCCGCTCCCACAGGTAAAGCGCAGGTTTCAAGGGCTGTGCAGTAGCTGTGGGAGCGGGTTTACCCGCGAAGCAGGCGCCGCAGGATCAGATCCTGAAACTGCCCACCAGATGCTTCAACCGCTCGACCTGATGCTCCAGGTCGGTGCAGGCACGCAAGGTGCTCTGCAGGTTGTGCACCCCTTCCTGATTCAACGTATTGATCTCGGTGATGTCGACATTGATCGACTCGACCACGGCTGTCTGCTCTTCAGTGGCGGTGGCCACCGACTGGTTCATGCCGTCGATCTCGCCAATGCGCTGGGTCACGCTGCCCAGGCGCTCGCCGGCCTGGTTGGCAATGCCCACGCTGTGCTCGCTGTGCTGGCGGCTCTGGTTCATGGTGCTGACCGCCACTTGCGCACCGGCCTGCAGCTCTTCGATCAGGCGCTGCACCTGCTGTGCCGACTCCTGCGTACGGTGCGCCAGGTTGCGCACCTCGTCGGCAACCACGGCAAAGCCACGCCCGGCCTCGCCCGCGCGGGCCGCTTCGATCGCGGCGTTGAGCGCCAGCAGGTTGGTTTGCTGGGAAATACCGCTGATCACATCGAGGATCTGGCCAATGTTGGCGGTGTGGGCATTGAGTGTTTCGATGTTGCCGCACGAATCGCTGATTCGCGCCGAAAGCTGGTTCATCACATCGATGGTACGCCCGACCACGTGCTGGCCATCTTCGGCCAGGCCGCGTGCTTCGCTGGAGTGCTGCGAGGCCAGTGCCGCGTTCTGGGCGATTTCCTGGGCGGCGGCACCTAGCTGATTGATCGCTGCCGCCACACTGCTGGTGCGGCTGGACTGCTGATCGGCATTGTTGATCGAGGCATTCGAAGCGCTTACCACCTGGGCGGCCACGGCGTTGACCTGGCCGGTGGCCGAGGCCACTTCGCGGATCGACTCGTGAATACGCTCGACAAAGCGGTTGAATGATTGGCCGAGGCTGCCGAACTCATCGTGGGCATGGATGCTCAGGCGTCGGGTCAGGTCGCCTTCGCCTTCGGCGATGTCATGCATGGCGCGGCCCATCAGGTGCAGCGGCTCCATCAGCACGCGTATCAGCAGGCCGAGCAGGGCAATGATCACCACCACCGCGATCAGGGTGGCGACGATGGCCGAGGTGCGCAGTTCGCCCAGCATGGCGAATGCTGCATCCTGGTCGAGTACCAGGGCCACGTACCAATCCGCCGACGGCACGCCGTCGACGTGGGTGAAGTTGATGAACTGCTTGCGGCCATCGACTTCGACTTCCTTCAGGCCGCTGCCAATTCGCGGAGTGCCCTGCGGATAGACATCGGCCAGGGTTTTCAGGGCAAGGTCGGCCTTAGGGTGGATGAGGATCTTGCCTTCGCCGTTGACGATGAAGGCATGGCCCTGGCCGTCGAAGTTCAGGGCGTTGATCAGGTTGCTGATGGTCTGCAGGTCGGTGTCGACGCCGCTGACACCCACCTGCCGGCCCGCCTGCTGCACCGGGGTGGCCAGGGTGATCACCAGCTTGCCGGCGGATGCCGAGATGTACGGTTCGGTGACGATGGTCTGGCCGCTGGCGCTGGCCGCCTTGTACCAGCCGCGAACGCGCGGGTCGTAGTCGGCCGCGCGGTTGCCAACGGGAACCGACTGCATGCTGCCGTCCTGGCCGCCGAAATAGGTGAGCTGGAAGTTCTTGCCGTACACCGGCAGAGCCAGGCTACGGTCAAGGCTGGCTTTGCCCGGCCCATCGACAGCGATTTGCTGGGCCAGCGAGTCGAGCAGCTGGATACGGCTGTCGAGCCAGTTACGGATGTTGCCGGCGGTGAGGCTGCCCAGGTCCTGCAGGTTGGTCTGCGTGTCGCTGCGCAGTGACTGGCGCTGTCGATAGTCGTTGAACAGCACGAAACAGGTAAAAGCAACGGCCACCACGAGGGCGGCGGCCAGCAGGATCTTGTGGCTGAACTTGAGGTTCTTGGTCATTTTTCTGGTCTGCACAAGGCAAGGCATAGGAGGGGGCTGCGGCAACTCGCCACAGCGTGCTCGCTGTGTCGTCGCGGAGCGGGAAAACATTAATCGTTTGCGCAGGGGAGGCCGACCAACGGCTTACAACGAAAGGGGGGTAGCCAGGGAACCAGGGAGGGATTTTCCCGTCGAAG
This sequence comes from Pseudomonas sp. URMO17WK12:I7, assembly GCF_003269045.1. NCBI lineage: Bacteria > Pseudomonadati > Pseudomonadota > Gammaproteobacteria > Pseudomonadales > Pseudomonadaceae > Pseudomonas > Pseudomonas sp. URMO17WK12:I7. The sequence goes on from NZ_QLTL01000010.1 coordinate 237,428, forward strand.
GTCACTGCAGGCCACTCGCCTGTGTCTATTTTCCAGGAGTGTCCCTTCATGTCGTTGCGTTCCCTCGCCCTGTTGTCCTTGTGCGTCGTCCTGACTGCGTGCAGCAAGATCAATCAGGAAAACTATTCCAAGCTCAAGGCCGGCATGAACAAGGCCGAGGTCGAGCAACTGCTTGGCACGCCCACCGAGTGCTCCGGCGCGCTGGGCATGAGCAGCTGCACCTGGGGGGACGAGAAGAGCTTCATCAGCGTGCAATACGCGGCCGACAAGGTGTTGATCTACTCCGGGCAGGGTCTCAAATGAGGCGTCTGCACCTGCTGCTGGGGCTGTGCCTGGTCATGCTGCTGGGTGGCTGCGCTACCTCCGCCAACGACCCGCTGGCACCGAAGACCGCTGGTAATGTCGACCTCAAGCGCTATCAGGGCAAGTGGTATGAGCTGGCGCGCCTGCCGATGAAATACCAGGCCGAGTGTGCGCAGTCCGAAGCGCATTACAACCTCAAGCCCGATGGCTCGTACGGCGTGCTCAACCGCTGCCGCACGATGGGGGATGAATGGCTGCGCGCCGAGGGGCACGCCAACATCCAGGAGCCGGGGCATACCGACAGGCTGTGGGTCGAGTTCGACAACTGGTTCACCCGCCTGGTACCGGGCGTGGTCAAAGGCCAATACTGGATCCTGTACGTGGACGATCACTACCGCACGGCGATCGTCGGCAGCCCTGACCGCAAGTACCTGTGGATCCTGTCGCGCACGCCGACACTGCCGGTGTGGGAGCGCGAGAACCTGATGTCCAAGGCCCGTCAGCAGGGCTACGACACCAGCCGCCTGATCTGGCGCACACCCGACAAGCAGATCGTGCAGATGCATTGAAGCCTCGGGGCCGCGAAGCGGCCCCCCATTGGCTCAGCCCAGCAGCTGGCGCAACACGTGTGCAAACGCCCGTCCGCTTTCCTCTTCCTGGTCGTGCCGCCCCTGGCGCACTACCCACTGCCCATTGACCATCACATCGCGAACCTGACGGTCCCCGCCAGCGAACAACCAGCGGTTGAGAATCGCGTCCCCCTCGGCCATGGCGATATACGGGTCCTGCCCATCCAGCACCAGCCAGTCAGCCCGTTTGCCCACCGCGAGCTCGCCTATCGGCTGCCCCAGCGCCTGAGCCCCGCCGACCAGCGCCGCGTCGTACAGCGTGCGCCCGACCATCGGCTGATCGCCTCGGTACAAGCGGTTGCGCCGTTGGTCTCGCAGGCGCTGACCATATTCCAGCCAACGCAGCTCCTCGACCACGCTCAGCGACACATGGCTATCCGATCCAATACCCATGCGCCCGCCCTGAGCGAGGAAGTCCACTGCCGGGAAAATACCGTCGCCCAGATTGGCTTCGGTGGTCAGGCACAAACCCGCCACCGCACCACTGCGCGCCATGGCCGTGACTTCATCCGCTTCGGCATGGGTGGCATGCACCAGGCACCAGCGCGGGCCCACATCGACATGCTCATAGAGCCACTGCAGCGGCCGCAGCCCGCTCCAGGCCAGGCAATCATCGACTTCCTTCTGTTGTTCGGCGATGTGGATATGCACCGGGCATTGCTGATTGCTGGCAGCCAGCACGTCGGCGATCTGGCCGGGCGTCACCGCGCGCAGCGAGTGGAAACACAACCCCAGCTGTTGCGCGGGCTGCGCGGCCAGCACCGGTGCCAGTTGAGCCTGCAGTTGCAGGTACTGTTCGGTGGCGTTGATGAAGCGCCGTTGCCCTTCGTTGGGCGCCTGGCCGCCAAAGCCTGCGTGGCTGTACAGCACCGGCAGCAAGGTCAGGCCGATGCCGCTGCTGGCTGCGGCCGCACTGATGCGTCGGGACAGCTCGGCGGGGTCGGTGTAGGCCTTGCCTGCCTGGTCATGGTGCACATAGTGGAATTCGGCCACCGAGGTGTAGCCGGCCTTGAGCATCTCGATATACAGCTGGCGCGCAATTACCTGCAGCTGGTCCGGGGTGATCTTGCCGACCAGCCGGTACATCAGCTCGCGCCAGGTCCAGAAGCTGTCGTTGGGGTTGCCCGCGACTTCCGCCAGCCCCGCCATGGCCCGCTGGAACGCATGCGAGTGCAGGTTGGGCATGCCTGGCAGCAATGGCCCGGCCAGGCGTTCGGCGCCGTCGGCCGAGGCGTCGGCTTCGATCCGGCTGAGCAAGCCGTCACTGGACACTTCGAAGCGGACGTTACTGGCCCAGCCAGTGGGCAGCAGGGCGCGTTCGGCGAAATAGGCGGACATCGGCAAAAATCCTGTTATTGTTTAACTTGTATATACATATACAGGCGTTTGCCTGCCGGGTAAACTGCGGCAAGCTACCGCTCATTCCATTGCCTAAGGACTCAACGCCGTGCCGACACCTCCTGTCTCCGCGCTGGTTGCCCAGATGGGCGAGGGCCCGGCGCCGCTGTATGCCCGGGTCAAGCAGATGATCATCCAGCAGATCGAAAACGGCAGCTGGCCGCCGCATCACCGGGTGCCTTCGGAGAGCGAACTGGTCAGTGAACTGGGTTTCAGCCGCATGACCATCAACCGCGCCTTGCGTGAACTCACCGCTGAAGGCCTGCTGGTGCGCATGCAGGGTGTGGGTACCTTCGTCGCCGAACCCAAGTCCCGCTCGGCGCTGTTCGAGGTCAACAACATTGCCGACGAGATCGCCGGCCGTGGCCACCAGCATAGCTGCCAGGTGATCAAGCTGGCCGAAGAGGCCGCCGGTTCCGAGCGCGCCCTGGCCTTGGACATGCGTGAAGGGCAGCGGGTGTTCCACTCGTTGATCGTGCATTACGAGAATGGCGTGCCGGTGCAGATCGAGGATCGCTATGTCAACGCGGCCATCGCCCCCGACTACCTCAAGCAGGACTTCACCCGGCAGACGCCTTACGCCTACCTGTCCCAGGTCGCGCCGCTGACCGAGGGCGAGCACGTGGTCGAGGCGATTCTTGCCGAGCCTGAAGAGTGTCGCCTGTTGCAGATCGAGCGCGGCGAACCCTGCCTGCTGATCCGCCGTCGCACCTGGTCCGGGCGCCAGCCAGTGACCGCTGCGCGGCTGATTCACCCGGGTTCCCGTCACCGCCTTGAAGGACGTTTCAGTAAATGACTCAGCTGCAGTGGCTGCGTGCGCAGGATTACCCGCGCATGCCCTGGAAAAACGGTGGCGGCTTCACCGAGGAGATCACCCGCGACAACGGCGAGGGGCTCGAGGGCTTCGGCTGGCGCCTTTCGATAGCCGATATCGAGGAGTCGGGCGGGTTTTCCGTGTTCGCCGGTTACCAGCGGATCATCAGTGTGCTGCAGGGTGATGGCATGCGCTTGCTGGTCGACGGCCAGGCCAGCCGGCCGTTGCTGCCGTTCGATGCATTTGCTTTCAGTGGCGAGAGCCAGGTCAGCTGCAAGCTGCTCGGTGGGGCGATCCGCGATTTCAACCTGATCTACGCGCCGCAGCGCTATCGCGCGCGCTTGCAGTGGTTTGACGGTACCAGCCGCTTGTACTGCTCGGCGTCGACGGTGTTGCTATTTGCGGCCAGCGGGCAGGTTGAAGTGGCAATCGCTGGGCACGATACGCAGCGGCTTGGGCTGTATGACTGCCTGCGGATTGAGGGCAATGATGAATTGCTCGGGCTGGATGTGCAGGGGCGGTTCTGCCTGATCGAGCTTATTTCACATTGAGATTGCTGGGGCTGCTGCGCAGCCCTTTCGCGACACGAGGCCGCTCCTACAGGTGAATGCAATTTCCTGTAGGAGCGGCCTCGTGTCGCGAAAGGGCCGCAAGGCGGCCCCATTGCATTGATGAATTCGGAGGAGTGGTCCGATTATTTTGGTTGTCCATGCTTGTACATACAAGTAAAGGTGTGTTTGTATATTGACCACGACACATCTGCCCGCGGACAACCGCCGAGGACCTTCCCGTGACCGACAACAACAAGTACCGTGACGTTGAAATCCGTGCCCCACGTGGCAACAAGCTGACCGCCAAAAGCTGGCTGACCGAAGCGCCACTGCGCATGCTGATGAACAACCTCGACCCGCAGGTCGCGGAAAACCCGAAAGAGCTGGTGGTGTACGGCGGCATCGGTCGCGCCGCGCGCAACTGGGCCTGCTACGACAAGATCGTCGAAACCCTGACCCGCCTGGAAGACGACGAAACCCTGCTGGTGCAGTCGGGCAAGCCGGTCGGCGTGTTCAAGACCCACAGCAACGCCCCGCGCGTACTGATCGCCAACTCCAACCTGGTGCCGCACTGGGCCAACTGGGAACACTTCAACGAACTGGACGCCAAGGGCCTGGCCATGTACGGCCAGATGACTGCTGGCAGCTGGATCTACATCGGCAGCCAGGGCATCGTCCAGGGCACCTACGAAACCTTCGTCGAAGCCGGTCGCCAGCACTACGGCGGCAGCCTGAAAGGCAAATGGGTACTGACCGCCGGCCTCGGCGGCATGGGCGGCGCCCAGCCGCTGGCCGCAACCCTGGCTGGTGCCTGCTCGCTGAACATCGAATGCCAGCAGAGCCGCATCGACTTCCGCCTGGAAACCCGCTACGTCGACGAACAGGCCAAAGACCTCGACGACGCCCTGGCGCGCATTGCCAAGTACACCGCCGAAGGCAAGGCGATCTCCATTGCCGTGCACGGCAACGCCGCCGAAATCCTGCCAGAGCTGGTCAAGCGTGGCGTGCGCCCGGACATGGTCACCGACCAGACCAGCGCCCACGATCCGCTCAACGGTTACCTGCCTGCCGGCTGGACCTGGGAGCAGTACCGTGACCGCGCCCAGACCGAGCCTGCTGCTGTGGTCAAGGCTGCCAAACAGTCGATGGCCGTGCACGTGCAAGCCATGCTCGACTTCCAGAAGCAGGGCATCCCGACGTTCGACTACGGCAACAACATCCGCCAGATGGCCAAGGAAGAGGGCGTTGCCAACGCGTTCGACTTCCCAGGCTTCGTCCCGGCCTACATCCGCCCGCTGTTCTGCCGCGGCATCGGCCCGTTCCGCTGGGCGGCGCTGTCCGGTGAAGCCGAAGACATCTACAAGACCGACGCCAAGGTCAAGGAACTGATCCCGGACGACGCCCACCTGCACCGCTGGCTGGACATGGCCCGCGAGCGCATCAGCTTCCAGGGCCTGCCGGCACGTATCTGCTGGGTTGGCCTGGGCCTGCGCGCCAAGCTGGGCCTGGCCTTCAACGAAATGGTCCGCAGCGGAGAGCTGTCGGCGCCGGTGGTGATTGGCCGCGACCATCTGGACTCAGGTTCCGTGTCCAGCCCGAACCGCGAAACCGAAGCCATGCGCGACGGCTCCGACGCGGTCTCCGACTGGCCGCTGCTCAACGCCCTGCTCAACACCGCAGGCGGCGCCACCTGGGTTTCGCTGCACCATGGCGGCGGCGTGGGCATGGGCTTCTCCCAGCACTCGGGCATGGTCATCGTCTGCGACGGTACCGATGAGGCCGCCGAGCGTATTGCTCGCGTACTGACCAACGACCCGGGGACTGGTGTGATGCGCCACGCCGATGCCGGTTACGACATCGCCATCGACTGCGCCAAGGAGCAGGGCCTCGACCTGCCAATGATCACGGGCTGATCGCTGCGCTTTGAGTGATACTGAACAACAAGAGGGGCCTGCGGGCCCCCGACAGAATTGGAGTAGCAAAGTGACCGAACTGACCCTCAAGCCCGGCACCCTGACCCTGGCACAGCTGCGCGCCATCCATGCCGCACCCGTGCGCCTGCAACTGGACGCCAGCGCCGCGCCGGCCATCGACGCCAGCGTTGCCTGCGTCGAGCAGATCATTGCCGAAGACCGTACCGCCTACGGCATCAACACCGGTTTCGGCCTGCTGGCCTCGACCCGTATCGCCAGCCACGACCTTGAGAACCTGCAGCGTTCGCTGGTGCTGTCCCACGCCGCCGGTATCGGCGCGCCGCTGGACGACGCGCTGGTGCGGCTGATCATGGTCCTCAAGATCAACAGCCTCAGCCGTGGATTCTCCGGTATCCGCCGCAAGGTCATCGATGCGCTGATCGCCCTGGTCAACGCCGAAGTCTACCCACACATCCCGCTCAAAGGCTCGGTGGGCGCTTCTGGCGACCTGGCCCCGCTGGCGCACATGTCGCTGGTACTGCTTGGTGAAGGCAAGGCGCGTTACCAGGGCCAGTGGCTGCCGGCTACCGAAGCCCTGGCTGTCGCCGGCCTCGAGCCGCTGACCCTGGCCGCCAAAGAAGGCCTGGCCCTGCTCAATGGCACCCAGGCATCTACTGCCTACGCCCTGCGCGGCCTGTTCCACGCCGAAGACCTGTATGCCGCCGCCATCGCCTGTGGTGGCCTGAGCGTCGAGGCTGCGCTGGGTTCGCGTTCGCCGTTCGATGCGCGCATTCACGACGTGCGTGGCCAGCGTGGCCAGATCGACACCGCCGCGTGCTTCCGGGACCTGCTGGGCGAATCCAGCGAAGTGTCGCAGTCGCACAAGAACTGCGACAAGGTCCAGGACCCATACTCGCTGCGCTGCCAGCCGCAGGTCATGGGCGCCTGCCTGACCCAGATCCGCCAGGCTGCCGAGGTGTTGGGCATCGAAGCCAACGCCGTGTCGGACAACCCATTGGTGTTCGCTGCCGAAGGCGACGTGATTTCCGGTGGCAATTTCCACGCCGAGCCGGTGGCCATGGCCGCCGACAATATCGCCCTGGCGATCGCCGAAATCGGTTCGCTGAGCGAGCGCCGCATCTCGCTGATGATGGACAAGCACATGTCCCAGCTGCCGCCATTCCTGGTGGAAAACGGTGGGGTGAACTCCGGCTTCATGATCGCCCAGGTCACCGCTGCCGCCCTGGCCAGCGAGAACAAGGCCTTGTCGCACCCGCACAGTGTCGATAGCCTGCCGACCTCGGCCAACCAGGAAGACCACGTGTCCATGGCCCCAGCCGCTGGCAAGCGCCTGTGGGAAATGGCCGAGAACACCCGTGGTGTGCTGGCCATCGAATGGCTGGGGGCGTGTCAGGGGCTGGACTTGCGCAAAGGCCTGAAGACTTCGGCGAAGCTGGAGCAGGCGCGCCAGGCGCTGCGTCGTGAAGTGCCGCACTATGACCGTGACCGCTTCTTCGCGCCGGACATCGAGGCAGCTGTCGAGCTGCTGGCCAAGGGCAGCCTGACCGGGCTGCTGCCTGCTGGTGTCCTGCCTAGCCTGTGATGCCCCCCAGGGCCGCTTTGCGGCCCTTTCCGACCGGTCCGGCGCCCCGGCAAGGCCGCTCCTACAAAGGCAACGCATTCTTTTGAAGGAGCGGCCTTGCCGTGGCGCCGAACCGGTCGGAATGGGCTGCAAGGCAGCCCCCATCGACCTCACGACCACAAAAACAATTTAAGGACGTGACATGCAACAAGCTCAAGGTCTAAAGCGCGGGCTAACGGCCCGCCACATCCGTTTCATGGCCCTAGGCTCTGCCATCGGCACCGGCCTGTTCTACGGCTCTGCCTCGGCCATCCAGATGGCCGGCCCGGCTGTGCTGCTGGCCTACCTGATCGGTGGCGCTGCGGTGTTCATGGTCATGCGCGCCCTCGGCGAAATGGCCGTGCACAACCCGGTGGCCGGCTCCTTTGGCCACTATGCCACCACCTACCTCGGCCCCATGGCCGGCTTCATCCTCGGCTGGACCTACGCCTTCGAGATGGTCATCGTCGCCATCGCCGACATTACCGCCTTCGGTATCTACATGGGCTTCTGGTTCCCCGAAGTGGCCCGCTGGATCTGGGTGCTGGGCATCGTCTTCGTGATCGGCGGCCTCAACCTGTGCAACGTCAAGGTCTTCGGTGAAATGGAATTCTGGCTGTCGCTGCTCAAGGTCGGCGCCATCGTGGCGATGATCCTGGCCGGCCTCGGCATCATGGCTTTCGGCTTCAGCCAGGTGAGTGGCGAACATGCCGTGGGCATCAGTAACCTGATCGAGCATGGCGGCTTCATGCCCAATGGCATCGGCGGCCTGATCGCCTCCTTCGCCGTGGTGATGTTCGCCTTCGGCGGCATCGAGATCATCGGCGTCACCGCCGGTGAAGCCAAAGATCCGCAGCGCGTCATCCCCAAGGCGATCAATGCCGTGCCCCTGCGCATCCTGCTGTTCTACGTGCTCACCCTGTTCGTGCTGATGTGCCTGTACCCGTGGCCGCAGATTGGCAGCGAGGGCAGCCCGTTCGTGCAGATTTTCAGCAACCTGGGCATCGGTTCGGCCGCTGCCGTGCTGAACATCGTGGTGATCTCGGCCGCGATTTCGGCGATCAACAGCGACATCTTCGGTGCCGGCCGCATGATGTATGGCCTGGCCCAGCAAGGCCACGCGCCGCGCAGCTTTGGCAAGTTGTCCAAGCACGGTGTGCCATGGATGACCGTGGTGGTCATGGGCGCGGCGTTGCTGGTCGGGGTGTTGCTCAACTACCTGATCCCGGAAAACGTGTTCCTGCTGATCGCATCCATCGCGACCTTCGCCACCGTGTGGGTGTGGCTGATGATCCTGGTCACCCAGGTGGCCATGCGCCGCAGCATGAGCCGTGAAGAGGCGGCCCAGCTGAAGTTCCCGGTACCGTTCTGGCCCTATGGCCCGGCCATGGCCATCGCCTTCATGGTGTTCATTTTCGGTGTGCTCGGTTACTTCCCGGATACCCAGGCGGCCTTGCTGGTCGGTGTGGTCTGGGTGGTGTTCCTGGTGGCGTCCTACCTGCTGTGGTGCAAGCCGCGCGCAGGCAAGCACGTACCGGTCGAGCTGCACCGCTAGTCAAGGAGATTGCACATGAGAACCCTCTGGCAGCACTGCCACGCGGCAACCATGGCCGAGGGCCGTTACTCGATCATCGAGGATGCGGCCATCGTCACCAATGCCGGGCTTATCGAGTGGATTGGCCCACGCACCGAGTTGCAGCCGTTCGACGTTGACCGCACGGTGGACCTGGGCGGCGCCTGGGTCACCCCGGGGCTGATTGACTGCCACACCCATGCGGTGTTCGGTGGCAACCGCAGCGGCGAGTTCGAGCAGCGCCTGCAGGGCGTCAGCTATGCCGAGATCGCCGCCCAGGGCGGCGGTATCGCCAGCACCGTGCGGGCCACCCGCGCGGCCAGCGAGGATGAGCTGTTCGCCAGTGCTCGCCAGCGTGTCCAGGCGTTGATGCGCGATGGCGTGACCACCCTTGAGGTCAAGTCCGGCTATGGCCTGGACTTGGCCAATGAGCGCAAGATGCTGCGTGTAGCCCGGCGGCTGGCCGACGAGCTGCCGTTGGCGGTGCGCGCCACCTGCCTGGCCGCCCATGCCTTGCCGCCGGAATACGCCGGCCGGGCAGACGACTACATTGCGCACGTCTGTGACGAGATGCTGCCGGCTCTGGCCGCGGAAGGCCTGGTGGATGCGGTGGACGCCTTCTGCGAACACCTGGCGTTCTCCCCGGTACAAGTCGAAAAGGTGTTCATCAAGGCGCAGGAACTGGGCCTGCCAGTGAAGCTGCATGCCGAGCAGCTGTCCTCGTTGCATGGCTCCAGCCTGGCAGCACGCTACCAGGCGCTGTCGGCCGACCACCTGGAGTTCATGACCGAGGAAGACGCAATTGCCATGGCCGCCGCTGGCACGGTTGCCGTGCTGCTGCCGGGCGCCTTCTATTTCCTGCGCGAAACCCAGCTGCCGCCGATGGATGCGCTGCGCCGCCACGGCGTGAAGATTGCCCTGGCCAGCGACCTCAACCCGGGTACTTCGCCCGGGTTATCCCTGCGGCTGATGCTGAACATGGGCTGCACGCTGTTCCGCATGACGCCGGAAGAAGCCCTGGCCGGCGTCACAACCCATGCAGCCACCGCGCTGGGCCTTGGCCACAGCCACGGCACGCTGGAAGCCGGCAAGGCGGCGGACTTCGTCGCCTGGCAGATCGCCCGTCCCGCTGACCTGGCCTACTGGCTGGGCGGCGACCTGCCCAAGCGAGTGGTGCGCAAGGGCCACGAGATATCCAACTGAGCGAGGCAAGATGGACAAGGTACTGAGTTTCCACCAGGGCCGTTTGCCCCTGTTGATCAGCATGCCCCACGCGGGCCTGAAACTGACCCCAGCTGTGCGCGATGGCCTGGTCGAGCAGGCGCGCAGCCTGCCCGATACCGACTGGCATATCCCGCGCCTTTACGACTTCGCCCGCGAACTGGGAGCCAGCGTTGTGGCGGCGGAGTATTCGCGTTTCGTAATCGACCTGAACCGGCCGGATGACGACAAACCGCTGTACGCTGGCGCGACCACGGGCTTGTATCCGGCCACGCTGTTCGAGGGCGAGCCGCTGTTCAAGGAGGGGCAGGTGCCGTCCGCCGACGAGCGCAAGACCTACCTTGAGCAGATCTGGCGACCGTATCACCAGACCATTCAGGATGAACTGGTGCGCCTGCGCGATGAGTTCGGCTACGCACTGCTGTGGGATGCCCACTCGATCCGCTCGCTGATCCCGCACCTGTTCGACGGCAAGTTACCGGACTTCAACCTGGGTACGTTCAACGGTGCCAGTTGCGATCCTGATCTGGCCGAACGGCTGCGTGGCGTTTGTGCGCAGGCACCCGCCTACAGCCATGTGCTGAACGGGCGCTTCAAGGGCGGCCACATCACCCGGCATTACGGTAACCCGCAGGATCACATCCACGCAGTGCAGTTGGAGCTTGCTCAAAGCACTTACATGGAAGAGCGCGAGCCATTCGCCTATCGCGAAGAACTTGCGCAGAACACCCAGGAGGTGCTGCGCAAGTTACTTGAAACGACATTGGCATGGGGGCGTGAGCGCTACGGTCGTTAACCCCGGTCATTCACTCGAAGAGCGTGGCCTGCGATCAGGGTCGGCGAAGGCGGTGAGTTCGCGGATAAGACGGGATTCGCGGGCTTGCCGCCGTGTTTCCAGGGCATTGAACGCTTCAGTCAGCGAATCCAGGGGACGATCCGGGTTGCGGTCCTGCAAATCCATGACCTGGTCCCGGTAATCGCTTTCTATCTGCGTGAAACGCTCCTGATGAAACTGGCGCAAGTGCTGGACCCACACTTCGTTGGCGGCGGCAAAGCGCAGGAACTCCTCGCCGTGCTCGCCACGCTGAACCTGCAGCTCGGCATCGATCAATTCCTCGATACTCGGATTGATCGCGTAGAGTAGCCGGTCGACAGGCTGCCCAAGCTGAAGTGGACCGTTCAGTTCGCGCAGGTACGTCAGGCGCACCTCGGCGACATCCCGGTCGCCGGCTTCGCGCGTGGCCACCTCATCTACCTTATGCAGGCGATACAGGCGGCGAAGTTCACGGTAAAGGTTGGCCTCGTTGTCCGTGCCGTCGAAGTGCAACTGCTCGTTGGCAATGTAGAACTCGATATTCTTGAACGTCAGCAGTGCGCCGTCATGGCAGGTGTGGCTACCATCTTCTTTTGTCAGGGCTTCATTGGCCTGGATATTGAAAAGAGCCCGTTCATCAGGGTGGAGCCATGCTCTGACCAGTACCTTGCGCACCCGCGCGCAGAACTCCACGCGGGTGTCCTCGCTGCGGTAGGTGGACGCGTTTCTCAGCCGGCCCACCAAGGCGAGCAGGTCCTGGGCATCACCCGATTGCTCAAGTTGTTCCCAGGTGTCGCGCAAGGCGTCGTTCTCCACCTCTGAAGCCAGGAGCCAGTCCGTGAGCCGGGGGGTGTCGTCGATGAGCAAGCGCGAATCGGTTTCGAGAAACTCGTTGAACAGCGCCTCGTCCCATACGTCAGGGGCATCGAACCTTAACGTGAAGCTGCTGCGGCTTTCCGATGATGCACGTGCGCGATGAACCATTTCCGCTGTCAGCGGGTTCCCTTCCATACTCAGTGTGCTGACGAGCACGGGGTTGTTGAGGTTCTGCCAGATGTGGGCGGGTAGCTCCGTGATTTGGTTATCGCTCAGATCCAGCATTTCCAGTGGTAACAGGTCATCTACCCAGGCTGGCCATTGGTCAAGGTGCATGTCGTTGAGGTCGAGACGCCGCAGGCGCGTGAGTGTCCGTGGTGCCTCGGTAATCGTGCCAACGCGGTTGTTGCTGAGGTCCAGTATTTCGAGCCTGCCCAGTGGCGCCAATGCATCCATGAAGTCCTGATTGACCTCCAGGCCGGTAGAGCGCAGTGCCAGGTAGGTAAGCTGCGGGGCCTGCCGCAGCGCATTCGGCAAATCTTGTTGTGCCCGCACGTAATTTTCCAGGGTCAAGCTAGTCATCTGCGGGAAGTGACTGAGCAGGTCTTGCAGTTGCGTGGTGGTACCGCTGATATTTTCGAGGCTGAGGTTGTTGACACGTTCGGTGAAGAACGCGGGTAACCGCGCTGGGAACAACTCCAATGCAACACCTGACAAGCGCAGCGGGGTGCTTAGCCGCCGGATTTCCTGGCTACTCCAGAACTGCCTGAGTGCCGTAGCGATGCGCATTCTGCCGGCCAGCACTGCCTGGCTGATTGATGTGGTGGAGGAGGAGGCATTGACGTAATTGTCCAGATAGTCGTGCAGCTGCTGACGCCGTTCCAGATGTTGAGCCAGAAGCTCACGGAAATCATCGGGTTGGTCCCACTCCAAGTGCGCCCCCAAACCGTACTGGTCGAGCATCACTGCCAACATATGGTCATAACTGATGGGATTGCCTTGCAGGAGCACTTGAGGATGTTCGGGAATGCCGTGAACTCTTTCCTGCAGGAAGTGAGGAAGCAACGTGATCTGGTTATTTTGAAGGGAAATCTGTTGCATGCGCGACACGGTGTTGTAGGACAGCCCGTCTGGCCAGTGTTCAAGCTGCATGTTGTCCAAACCCAGATAAGTCAGCCTCAACCGGCTGAAGTCGGGTGGATTGTCGTCGGATAAGCGATTGCCGCTGAGGTCCAGGTGGCGAAGTTCGGCGAGGCCCACAAGGCTTTCGGTATCTGCTAGGGAAACCTGGATGTTCTGGTGGGTCAGGCTCAACGCCTGCAACAAGGGCAGCTGCTCTGCGATCAGCGGCAAGCTGAACAAGAACGGTGAAGGTGGCGCTTCTTGCCGATAAGCGCGGCTGATCTCGAGTGTTCTCAGGTTGGCGAATTGCCGCAGCATGCTGTTCAGGCGCGGCGTGTGTTCGCGCACGCTTTCATAGCGTTCAGGTTGGGTTTCGTGCAGTTGCAGGTCCCTGACCGCTGTCGTGAAGAACGCAGGTAAATCAAGAGGAAAATCCAACAGCGACAACCGCTCAAGGCGCAAGGGCGTAGTCACGGTGCCATCTGCTGCAAAGGCGTGATCATACCAATGCTGCGTGATCGCATTGGCCAATTGATCGAAGTCGGCAGCGCTCTGATCGGGCAGTACGGCCACCCTCTGCCGCCAGTTGCTGAGGCTGGACTGCAGTTGACTGCGTTGTTCCAGCAGGTTGTCGAGTTGGTGGTTGATGGCCGTGCGGTCGAGATTACGACTTTCCAGTACAGCCAACGTCTCTTCGGCGGAGCGCGGCAGGGGAGCGTACAGGCCGACCTGCCTGATCCTGGCGAGCAGCGTTTGTCGTGAAATACTGCTGTTGCGCGGGCGAGTCCCGCCCAGGGGATAGCCTATACGTCCGTTGGCCAAGCGCATCGGCGATCGGAAATCGGGGGCTACCGGCTGCATCCCCAGTACCTGCCTCAGAGCAGCGCGCGGTAACGGGGTGGCCTGTTGAACCATTGCCTTGAGTGCGTGCTCGTCGTCGATGCCGAGTGCCACGCGCTGTGCTTCGCTGAGCGCTTCGAATAACGCTCCGTACAACGAGGCGTGGGCGTTCAGCGGTGCATCGGGGCTTTCGCTGCGCACCCGTATATAGCCGGCCTGAGCACTGATAATCGTGGGGCCTGGCGAAGCATCGTCGGGGCCGATGCGGAAACGTTGGCTGGGTGAGTACAGGCGCTGTTCCAGGGTAAAGCTGATATCCGCTGGCCAGCCAGGTAACTGCTCAAGGGTGCGCAGTGCCAAGCGATCGGTGTCCCAATTGCGCAAACGGTCCAGGTACAGCCCTTCGTAAGCGCGATTGAGCCTGATCTGCTGCTGCAGCAGGCGTACTTCATCGGCAAGGCGCCTGGGCACCTTGCCATTGCCCAGTTCGCCCAGTTCGGCAGCGGTGGCATTACCCAGCAGTTCATCGATGACGGGGGAGGGAAGCTGCGGATAGCGCGTACGTATCATTTCGGCACCAGGCGCTCGGCTTATGGGAAAACGCTGATACTTTTGCTGAAACTCGCGCTGGATCTCCCCAGGTGGTGCCGAGTCGTTGGCCTGCTCTATGGCCTGGTACAGCTTGAAGCGGGCAAAGGTGTCGTCCAGTTGGCCAGGCAAGCGCTGGTTATCGCAGAGTACTGTGCGCAAGGCATCCTCGCTGATGCCGCTTATGTTCAAGAGGCGCAGAGCGGTGTTGCTGTCGATCTGCTCATGGCGTACGCCCGAGCGGCCCAGCAGTTGACTTACCTGCCATTGTTCGGGGCGGTCCAATGGATGTAACCAGATGTCGGCGCCATTGTGGCGCAGAGGTGGCTGATAGGCATCTGGACGGGTGGGATGTTCGATGCGGTAACCATCGCCTTCGGCTGAGCGCGTGATGGAGTAGGCCTGACCGTCGATTATCAGCCAGCTTCTGCCCTGATGATGACGCAGCCCCAGGCTGTCGGGTTGGAGAGTATCCGGTATGTCGATTGATTGGGCGTAGGGTGCAAGGTCGGCGCGCCACAGTTTGGTCTGGCCCTCGGGAAGCTCCACATCGTCGAGCTCTTCGATGAATGAAGGTGTTTCCACCGGGATGGGCTCAGGCAAAGGCGCTGGCTCGGCCGCCCCGCCGATAGCCGCGCCCAAACCGCCTCCGACGGCGTTTATGGCCAGGGTGAACGCTGCCATCTCAGCCACGTTCGTCACCACGTCCAACAGGTATTGATACGCCTGCTGTTGATCGTCATGGGCCCAGCTTTCGATGCCTTCGTAGACCTCATTAGCCAGTTGCAAGGCGCATACACCCAGCATGACCTCGCCGACGACGGGTAAGAAGAAACCGGCTATGTTGAGCGCAGTCAGGGCTTTTTGCAGCAAGTGCTCCCGGTAAGACACCGCGCTGACAGTATCGATCAGGCTCGTCGGAATGGCATGGAAGGCTGCGTCTTCCTCATGGCGGAAGACTTTTTCCGTGACCAGGCCTTGCAACAGGGAGCCGTTCAACTGCCGCGCTTGCAGGTGCAACGCCGCGTGAGGGTCTGCGGTACGTTCGTGAGTGCCTTTCACCGTCAACGTGTAAGGCATCAGCCTGTCCAGCAACTTGGTCTGCAGGAGGGCCTTGTCGCGTTCCTTCATGCAGTGTTCGAGGTAATCGGTTCTGTCGAGCACGCGATCACGCAGCCATAGCTCGGCCTCTGTCTGTGATGCGAACTCTTTCAGCGGTGTCTCGGCGTCGCCGGGAACGTAAAGCGCCACCGAGGCTTTCCCTCCGCTTGGCCTGTATTCAAACAGGCGCAGGCGCGTCAGTTGCACATCCCACAGCGAAAGGACACTGAACGTCAGGGTGGGTGATTGCACCGGAGCGTCCAGAGGCAGCGCCAGGGCTGCCTCATAGAAGCTATGGCTGATGTCGTTGTGTAGCCGGGCAAGGTGCAGGCTTTGCATGAAGAGGCAGCGTTCGAGCTCTGCAATTTTTTCGTAGGTCGTCTGGTTGGTCGCGCCGGTCTCGATGTCGCTGTAGTGAATGGCGTGCAGTTTTGCCTGGTATTGGCCACCGATGTCCAACTCGCGGCACAAGCGGGCAAAACGCTCGGGTGCGATGTCGAGGGCATTGGGGATCGGTACTGTGCCCGTGAAGCCTTTGGCGTCGAGGATGACCGACTTCTTGAGCAGGGCATCGGCGTTATCCATCCCGCCGGGCTCGGCTGCACTGGCTTCGAAGTTTCGCAGCGCACTTTCCAGCAAGGAATGGGTGGCCTGTTTGTAAGCCCTCAGGTCCTGCCCCGGTTGCTGGTCGAGGTGCCTGACGTCCAGCAGATAGTGGTTGCTGACATCCACCTCGAGGCCGAAGGTGTCTTTGATGGCGGTGTTCAACTGTTCGCTGGCGAATGCTTTCAGGCCCGGCAGGTTCTTGTACAGGGCCTGCACCTCAACCGCAGCGGCCTGCACGCGCGCGTGCTCGGTTGCCAGTGCCTTGGCAATGGCCGGTTCAGCCTGGCAAGCCTGTTGCAATGCAATCGCATGGTCGCTGATCACCTGTTTCATCAGGGCATGGCTAGATGGCGGCGCGGTTTTCATCCATTCGGGGGTTTTCTCGGCAATCAGCGCGTAGGCGATGCTGTTTTCCTTATCCAAGGTCATGATGAGCCTATAAGCAGTAAATGGCTCAGTGACTATGTCCCTGCGCTTGGCCCGCATGCGGTAGATATGTTTATTCGGTGATTGAGCGAACGTTGACGCTCGACAGTACGAGGGCATGCTCAAAGCGCAATTCAGGTTTATGATGCCCAACGGCAGACTTAATCCTCACACGGAGTGCGCGATGCAGACCCTCTACCCGCAGATCAAACCCTACGCCCGGCACGATCTGGCCGTGGAAGCGCCGCATGTGCTGTATGTCGATGAAAGCGGGTCGCCCGAAGGTTTGCCTGTGGTGTTCATCCACGGTGGCCCAGGCGCGGGTTGCGATGCCCAGAGCCGTTGCTACTTCGACCCTAACCTGTACCGCATCATCACCTTCGACCAGCGCGGCTGTGGCCGCTCCACGCCGCACGCGAGCCTGGAGAACAACACCACCTGGCACCTGGTCGAGGACCTGGAGCGCATCCGCAAGCACCTGGGGATAGACAAATGGGTGCTGTTCGGCGGCTCGTGGGGCTCGACCCTCGCTCTGGCCTATGCCCAGACTCACCCCGAACGCGTGCACGGCCTGATCCTGCGTGGCATCTTTCTGTGCCGCCCGCAGGAAATCGAGTGGTTCTACCAGGCAGGCGCCAGCCGCATGTTCCCGGACTACTGGCAGGACTACATCGCGCCGATCCCGCCGGAAGAGCGTGGTGACCTGGTCAAGGCCTTCCACAAGCGCCTGACCGGCAACGACCAGATCGCCCAGATGCACGCGGCCAAGGCCTGGTCCACCTGGGAAGGCCGTACGGCCACGTTGCGCCCCAACCCGTTGGTGGTCGACCGCTTCTCCGAGCCGCAGCGGGCGTTGTCGATTGCCCGCATCGAATGCCATTACTTCATGAATAACGCGTTCCTGGCGCCAGACCAGCTGATTCGCGACATGCCGAAGATTGCCCACCTGCCCGCGGTGATCGTGCATGGTCGCTACGATGTCATCTGCCCGCTGGACAATGCCTGGGCGCTGCACCAGGCCTGGCCGAACAGCGAGCTGAAGGTGATCCGTGATGCCGGCCATGCTGCCTCTGAGCCTGGTATCACCGATGCCTTGGTGCGTGCAGCCGACCAGATGGCCCGCCGTCTGCTCGACCTGCCGCTGGAAGAAGCATGAGGGGCTTGCTGCAGCGCGTGCGTGGCGCACGCGTGGAGGTCGGCGGGGACATTGTCGGTGCCATCGACCAGGGTTTGCTGGTGCTGGTGGCGGTAGAACCTGAAGATACTCGCGAACATGCCGACAAACTGTTGCACAAGCTGCTCAATTATCGGGTGTTCAGTGACGAGCAGGGCAAGATGAACCTGTCGCTCAAGGATGTCGGTGGCGGTTTGCTGCTGGTGTCCCAGTTCACCCTGGCGGCCGATACCCGCAGCGGGATGCGCCCGAGCTTCTCGACCGCAGCGCCACCGGCGCTCGGGGCTGAATTGTTCGACTATCTTGTGCACAAGGCGCGTGGCCAGCATGCTGATGTGGCAAGTGGGCGCTTCGGTGCCGATATGCAGGTGCACCTGGTCAATGATGGCCCAGTGACATTCTTGTTACAAATATGAGGTCAAAAAACCCTCTGTTTATAGGAAAACAAGGGGTTTTGTACGATAAATAGTTGGTCCGGCCTGATGCGTTGTAACGCATCCTGCTGGATAATCGCGCGCTGCGTGAGCCTGCGTTCGCGGGTTCGTTTCACTCTGACTCGAGCATTGTCTGGACCTGTTTGGGGAATCATTACGCCCTCATGGGGTCCGAACAGTGCTCGCCAACCCGGCATTTGTCGCTGGCCGTTGGTTTCATGATCTGTTTTCGGCGAGGGTTGCTCGTGATTGTTAGTCCCCAAAAAGCATCTAGAATCCCCGGCACCGGGCTGCGCAAGGCCCTGATGGCCAGTGTGGCACTGGTCGGCCTGATGAGCGCGGGCCAGCTGTGGGCATTCAATCTTGACGATGTTGCAGCCAAGGCAAAGGATCTGGCCGGCCAGAAATACGAAGCACCAAAAAGCAATCTGCCGGCTGCGTTCCGCGACATGAAGTTCGCGGACTACCAGAAGATTCACTTCCTGCAGGAAAAGGCCGAGTGGGCCAAGGACAAGACGCCGTTCAAGCTGTCCTTCTACCACCAGGGCATGCACTTCGACACCCCGGTGAAGATCAACGAGATCACCGCTACCAATGTCGAGGAAATCAAGTACGACCCGAGCCGCTTCGAGTTCGGTGACGTGCCGCATGACCCGGAAACCGTCAAGAACCTCGGTTACGCCGGTTTCCGCGTGCTCTACCCGATCAACAAGGCCGACAAGCAGGACGAGATCATGACCCTGCTGGGGGCCAGCTACTTCCGCGTGGTCGGCAAGGGCCATGTCTACGGCCTGTCGGCCCGTGGCCTTGCCATCGACACCGCGTTGCCGTCGGGTGAAGAGTTCCCGCGCTTCACCGAGTTCTGGGTCGAGAAGCCCAAGCCGGCCGACAAGCACCTGGTGATCTACGCCCTGCTGGACTCGCCGCGCTCCACCGGCGCTTACAAGCTGATCCTGCGCCCAGGCACCGATACCGTCGTCGACGTGCAGTCGCGCGTGTTCCTGCGTGACCAGGTCAGCCGCCTGGGTATCGCCCCGCTGACCAGCATGTTCCTGTTCGGCCCCAACCAGCCTTCCAAGGTGCTGAACTATCGCCCGGCCCTGCACGACTCTGAAGGCCTGTCGATCCATGCCGGTAACGGCGAGTGGCTGTGGCGCCCGCTGAACAACCCGAAACACCTGGCTGTGAGCAACTTCAGTGTCGAGAATCCGCGTGGTTTCGGCCTGATGCAGCGTCAGCGCGCCTTCAGCGACTTCGAAGACCTTGACGACAACTACCAGAAGCGCCCGAGCGCCTGGATCGAGCCGAAGGGCGACTGGGGCAAAGGCACCGTCGACCTGGTGGAAATCCCGACTGCCGACGAAACCAACGACAACATCGTTGCCTTCTGGAGCCCGGAGAAGTTGCCTGAGCCAGGCAAGCCGTTCGAATACGCCTACCGCCTGCACTGGACCATCGACGAGCAGCAGTTCCAGGCCCCTGACCTGGGTTGGGTCAAGCAGACCCTGCGCTCCACGGGTGACGTCAAGCAGTCCAACCTGATCCGCCAGCCAGACGGCAGTGTCGCCTTCCTGGTCGACTTCGCCGGCCCGGCGTTGGCCGCCCTGCCGGAAGACACCGCAGTGCGCAGCCAGATCAGCGTTGGCGACAATGCCGAAGTGGTCGAGAATAATCTGCGCTATAACCCGGAGACCAAGGGCTGGCGCCTGACCCTGCGCCTGAAGGTCAAGGAAGCCAACAAGTCCACCGAAATGCGCGCTGCGCTGGTGCGTGACGTGCCGGTCGAGCCGGCCAAGCCTGCTGCCGAAACCAAGCAGGAAAAGGCTGCGGCCAAGCACGCCAAGCATGAGAAGACCGCCAAGGCGGAGCCAGCCAAGGCCGAACAACCTGCCGCCGATGCGGCGCCCACCAACGGGACCCCGGCCACCACTGAAAAAGTGCTGACCGAGACCTGGAGCTATCAGTTGCCTGCCGATGAGTAACTCAAGCGCAAGGCCAGAATCGCTTGGCGAATACCTGGCCCACCTCCCACTGAGCGATGAGCAGCGCGCGGAACTCGCCAGCTGCACGTCGTTCGGTGAGCTGCACCAACGCCTGGCGGCCAACCCGGCCGCCAATGCCACCGAGGCCGTGCAGGCTTCGGTCGGCACGCGCCTGACCGTGGGCAGCGCTGCCGAGCTGGAAGACGCCGAGATGCTCGGGGTCGACGGCAGCGGCCGCCTGTGCCTGAAGATCGCGCCGCCGATCAAGCGTACCAAGGTCGTGCCCGAGCCATGGCGCACCAACGTACTGATCCGCCTGTGGCGGCGCATGACCGGGCGCACCAATGCCCCGCAACCACCCAAGCGCGAGCTGCCGGCGGCGCGCTGGCGCACGGTCGGTTCGATCCGCCGCTACATCCTGCTGGCCCTGATGATTGGCCAGACCATCGTTGCCGGCTGGTACATGAAGGGCATCCTGCCGTACCAGGGCTGGTCGTTCGTCGACCTGGACGAAGTCGTCAGGCAGCCGCTGTGGGACACCGTGGTGCAGGTCTGGCCGTATGCCTTGCAGACGTCCATCCTGGTGCTGTTCGGTATCCTGTTCTGCTGGGTTTCGGCTGGTTTCTGGACCGCTTTGATGGGCTTCCTCGAGCTGCTCACCGGGCGTGACAAGTACAAGATTTCGGGTAGCAGTGCAGGCAACGAGCCGATTGCGCCCGAGGCGCGTACCGCGCTGGTGATGCCGATCTGCAACGAAGACGTGCCGCGCGTGTTCGCAGGCTTGCGGGCGACTTTCGAGTCGGTGGCTGCCAGTGGCAACCTCGACCGCTTCGACTTCTTTGTGCTCAGCGATACCAACGACACTGACATCGCCGTGGCCGAGCAACAGGCCTGGCTGGACGTGTGCCGCGAGACCAAGGGCTTTGGCCGCATTTTCTACCGCCGTCGCCGCCGTCGCGTCAAGCGCAAGAGCGGGAACCTCGACGACTTCTGCCGTCGCTGGGGTGGCGAGTACAAGTATATGGTCGTGCTCGACGCCGACAGCGTCATGAGCGGCGAATGCCTGAGCAGCCTGGTGCGCCTGATGGAGGCCAACCCGGACGCCGGCATCATCCAGACCGGGCCGAAAGCCTCGGGCATGGACACCCTGTATGCACGCATGCAGCAGTTTGCTACCCGCGTGTACGGCCCGCTGTTCACTGCCGGCCTGCACTTCTGGCAGCTGGGCGAGTCGCACTACTGGGGCCATAACGCGATCATCCGCATGAAGCCGTTCATCGAGCACTGCGCCCTGGCGCCGTTGCCGGGCAAGGGCGCGTTCGCCGGGGCCATTCTTTCCCACGACTTCGTCGAAGCTGCGCTGATGCGCCGCGCCGGCTGGGGCGTGTGGATTGCCTATGACCTGCCGGGCAGCTACGAAGAATTGCCGCCGAACCTGCTCGACGAGCTCAAGCGCGACCGCCGCTGGTGCCACGGCAACCTGATGAACTTCCGCCTGTTCCTGGTCAAGGGCATGCACCCGGTTCACCGTGCGGTGTTCCTCACCGGCGTGATGTCGTACTTGTCGGCGCCGCTGTGGTTCCTGTTCCTGGTGCTGTCTACCGCACTGCTGGCGACCAACACGCTGATGGAGCCGCAGTACTTCATCGAGCCGTACCAACTGTACCCGCTGTGGCCGCAGTGGCATCCGGAGAAGGCCGTGGCGCTGTTCTCCACCACTATCGTACTGCTGTTCCTGCCCAAGCTGCTCAGTGTCATCCTGATCTGGGCCAAGGGCGCCGTCGAATTTGGCGGGCGCATCAAGGTCACCCTGTCGATGCTGATGGAGATGCTGTTCTCCATGCTGCTGGCGCCGGTACGGATGATCTTCCACACCCGCTTCGTCCTGGCCGCGTTCCTCGGCTGGGCGGCGACCTGGAATTCGCCGCAGCGTGACGATGACTCCACCCCGTGGAGCGAAGCGCTGCGCCGGCATGGCCCGCAGACCCTGCTGGGCTTTGCCTGGGCCGGGCTGGTGGCGTGGCTGAACCCGAGCTTCCTGTGGTGGCTGGCGCCGATCGTTGGCTCGCTGGTGCTGTCGATCCCGGTATCGGTCATCTCAAGCCGTACCCGCCTGGGCCTGGCAGCCAAGGACGAGAAGCTGTTCCTCATCCCCGAGGAATACGCGACGCCGCAAGAGCTGCTGGCGACCGACCAGTACACCCACGAAAACCGCTGGCACGCCCTGCATGACGGCTTCGTACGTGCGGTGGTCGACCCGCGGCAGAATGCCCTGGCCTGCGCCATGGCCACTGCCCGTCACGGCGAGGCTGCGCCGATCGAGGCGCTGCGTGCAGAGCGCGTGGCCAAGGCACTTGAAACCGGGCCGAAAGGGCTGGACCTCAATACCCGCCTGGCCTTGCTCAGCGACCCGGTGGCCTTGAGCCGCCTGCACGAACAGGTCTGGGCGCAGCACAATGCGGCGTGGATCGATGTGTGGCGTGCCTCGATCAAGAACGACCCGCATTCGCCGCTGCTGCCACTGCACCCGGAGAATGAAGGCCAACCGGCACTCGTCGGCGCCTGACAGGGCTTGGGGCCGCTTTGCGGCCCTGTCGCGACACAAGGCCGCACCTGCAGGGATATGCATTCCCTTGTAGGCGCGGCCTTGTGTCGCAAAACGCGGGCGATGCCCTCGCCAGCAATGTCCCTGCATCTTGGATTTTGGCCAACAAAGTCCCCCCCGGCTCTAGGTCCGAGCGCCGCCATGCGTTAGCATCCCTCTCCGATAATGCGCATCGGCCGGTACGGCCGTGCCAAGACAATAAGACTCGCTTCTTTTCTTGCTAGGGGACTTGGTGATGATCAAGAAATACCTTTCGCGACTGCTGGTCGGTGTTACCGCCCTGGTCGCAGTAACTGCGGCCCAGGCTGGCGCCATCGATGAAGCGGTCAAGCGCGGCACGCTGCGGGTGGGCATGGACCCAACCTACATGCCGTTCCAGATGACCAACAAGCGCGGCGAGATCATCGGCTTTGAAGTCGATATCCTCAAAGCCATGGCCAAATCCATGGGCGTCAAGTTCGAGGCTGTTTCCACCGCCTATGACGGTATCATCCCGGCCCTGCTGACCGACAAGTTCGACATGATCGGCAGCGGCATGACCCTGACCCAGGAACGTAACCTGCGCCTGAACTTCAGCGAACCCTTCATCGTGGTTGGCCAGACCCTGCTGATTCGCAAGGAGCTGGCTGGCGAGATCAAGTCGTACAAAGACCTGAACAACGAGAAGTACCGCCTGACTTCCAAGCTGGGTACCACCGGCGAGATGGTTTCCAAAAAGCTGATCGGCAAAGCCAAGTACCACGGCTATGACAACGAGCAGGAAGCAGTGATGGACGTGGTCAACGGCAAGGCCGACGCCTTCGTCTACGACGCACCGTACAACGTGGTGGCGGTCGAGAAGGCCGGTGCCGGCAAGCTGCTGTTCCTCGAAGAACCCTTCACCTACGAGCCGCTGGCCTTCGGCCTGAAGAAAGGCGACTACGACAGCATCAACTTCATCAACAACTTCCTGCACCAGATCAAGCATGACGGGACCTACGATCGTATTCACGACAAGTGGTTCAAGAACAAGGACTGGCTGAAGGAAATGGAATAAGGCCCAGGCCACAAGCCCGGCTTTTGACCCCGACGCGCAGGCAAACCCTGCGCGTTCGCATTTACGGAAGTACCCCACGTGATCAAACACAAGAAAGCCCAGTGGCCCTGGCACGGGTTGACCGCCCTGGTCCTGGTGGGCCTGGCGCTCAGCCTGTACATGGCCACCTCGATGATTTCCTACGAGTGGCGCTGGAACCGCGTACCGCAGTACTTCGCCTACAAGGCCGAGGAAGTCCAGCGTGCCGCTGGATACGGTAGCGTGCAGGAGATCGTCGTTTCCGGTGACACCGCGCGTGTCACGCTCAAGGACGAAAACGGCGACGAGCAAGTGCTCGACGTGGCCAAGGACAGCCTGCAACTGAGCCGCGGCGACGACGTCGCCGAAGGCGATCAGGTCGGCGTTACCCGCCACTGGGCGGCCGGCCCGCTGGCCTGGGGCCTGTGGACCACCTTGTGGATCTCGGTGGTGTCTGGCGCGCTGGGCCTGGTGATCGGCCTGTTCGCTGGCTTGTGCCGGTTGTCGAACAACCCGACCCTGCGCGACCTGTCGACCGTTTATGTCGAACTGGTGCGTGGCACACCGTTGCTGGTACAGATCTTCATTTTCTACTTCTTTATCGGCACCGTGCTCAACCTGTCCCGCGAGTTTGCCGGGGTGGCCGCGCTGGCGCTGTTTACCGGCGCTTATGTGGCGGAAATCGTCCGCGCCGGCGTCCAGTCGATTGCCAAGGGGCAGAACGAGGCTGCGCGCTCGCTGGGCCTGAACGCGGGCCAGTCGATGCGCCACGTGATCCTGCCGCAGGCGTTCAAGCGCGTGCTGCCGCCGCTGGCCGGGCAGTTCATCAGCCTGGTCAAGGACACCTCGCTGGTGTCGGTGATCGCCATCACCGAATTGACCAAGAGTGGCCGCGAGGCCATCACCACGTCGTTCTCGACTTTCGAGATCTGGTTCTGCGTCGCAGGCCTGTACCTGCTGATCAACCTGCCGCTGTCGCATATCGCCAGCCGGCTCGAGCGGAGGCTTGCGCAAAGTGATTGAAGTCCGTGATCTGTTGAAAGTCTTCGACACCCGTGGCCACGTGGTGCGGGCTGTGGATAACGTCACCACGCAAGTCGCCAAGGGCGAAGTGGTGGTGGTGCTCGGCCCGTCGGGTTCGGGCAAGTCGACCTTCCTGCGCTGCCTCAATGGCCTGGAGCATTTCGACGAAGGCCATGTGGCCATCGATGGCCTGCAGCTGGCCGACCCGAAGACCGACATCAACGCCTACCGCCGCGAAGTCGGCATGGTGTTCCAGCACTTCAACCTGTTCCCGCACATGACCGTGCTGGAGAACCTGTGCCTGGCGCAGAAGGTGGTGCGCAAGCGCAACAAGGCCGAGCGTGAAGCCAAGGCCCGGGCGCTGCTGGAGAAAGTGGGTATTTCGCAAAAGGCCAACGAGTACCCGTCGCGGCTCTCGGGTGGCCAGCAGCAGCGAGTGGCGATTGCCCGTGCGTTGGCGATGGACCCGAAGGTGATGCTGTTCGACGAGCCGACCTCGGCGCTCGACCCGGAGATGGTCGGCGAGGTACTGGACGTCATGAAGACCTTGGCCCAGGAAGGCATGACCATGGTCTGCGTCACCCACGAAATGGGCTTTGCCCGCGAAGTGGCGGACAGGGTGCTGTTCTTCGACCATGGCAAGCTGCTGGAAGATTCGGCACCCGCCGCGTTCTTCGCTGCGCCAAAGGATCCGCGCGCGCAGGCGTTCCTGCGCCAGGTGCTTTAACCGCACCCCCCTCTTCGCGGGTAAACCCGCTCCCACAGGTACTGCACCGCGCCAAGGCCAGTGGAGAACCCTGTGGGAGCGGGTTTACCCGCGAAGAGGACGGCTCGGTCTTAAAGGCTGAACCGTCCCACCATCCCCCGTAGTTGCCGCCCCAACTGCTCCAGCTCCCCACTCGAAGTGGCCGTCTGCTCACTGGCCGCACTGGTCTGATCAGACACATC